>JANOEF010000837.1:0-14018 GCA_031413075.1 Acidobacteriota bacterium
TGGATTTGAAAGCGACGGAAAAGAAGTACGAGCCGTATCTGAACTCTCTGGCACATCGCGCCGATTTGAATTACTTGTTCGGCGAAATGCTTGGCGAACTCAGCGTGGGGCATTTGTATGTGCAGGGCGGCGACACGCCGAATCCGAATCGCGTACCGGGTGGACTGCTCGGTTGCGATTACAAAGTAGAAAACGGGCGTTATCGTTTTGCCAGAATTTATGACGGCGAAAACTGGAATCCCGGAGCGATTGCGCCGCTGACTCAACCCGGTGTCAATGTCAGAGAGGGCGATTATTTACTGGCCGTCAACGGGCGTGACTTAAAATCAACCGACAATCTTTACCAGGTTTTTGAACAGACTGCGGGCAAACAGGTTGTCATCAAAGTTAGTCCAAATGCGGACGGCAAAGATTCGCGCAACGTCACCGTTGTGCCCGTCGGCAACGAAGGCGGTTTGCGAAATCTGGCCTGGATCGAAGGGAATCGGCGCAAAGTTTCGGAATTGAGCGGAGGTAAACTTGCATATGTTTATCTGCCGAATACCGGCGGACAGGGTTACGTTAACTTTAACCGTTACTATTTTGCCCAGATTGATAAAGAGGGAGCCGTCATTGATGAGCGTTTTAACGGAGGCGGAAGCGCTGCGGATTATTTTATTGATGTGATGCGGCGACAAGTCTGGAACTACTGGTCAACTCGCGAAGGCGAAGACTTTACCACTTCCGTTCATTCTCTTAACGGACCGAAAACGATGATGATCAACGAATATTCATCGAGCGGCGGCGATATGCTGCCCTGGCTCTTCCGCAAAGCCAAGATCGGCTCGCTGGTCGGTAAACGAACCTGGGGCGGATTGGTTGGAATTTATAATTATCCGACTTTGATTGACGGCGGCGGAGTCTCGGCTCCCCGGGTCGCTTTCCGAAATGCCGAAGGCGGACTCGATGTTGAAAACAAAGGTGTCGCACCTGATGTTGAGGTTGATCTCGACCCGAAAATCTGGCGGGCGGGACGCGACCAACAACTCGAAAAAGCCGTCGAAGTGACACTCAATGCGCTCAAGCAAAATCCGGTCAAAAAGCCCATCAACGGGCCTTTCCCCAATTACCAAAAACCATAAGTTAAACGCCGACAAGAATAGAAATAGCCGCATCAAATCTGGTGCGGCTATTTTTGAGCCTGGAATCAATTCTTCTTTATTCAAAGTTGTTTCGAACGTAAAACCGAGCGATAATCAATTAGACGTGGAGGATAGTTTTATGAGTGAGAATTTACGCATTTTAGTGGCTTACGATGGTTCGGATTGTGCGGAGAAGGCTTTGGCGGATTTGAATCGAATGGGATTACCCAAAGAAAATGTCGAACTTCTGCTGATGGAAGTCGCCGAGGTGTGGCTGCCGCCGAGCAATGTCGAAAAGGAGGATCAACCGAAGAACTTTATTACCGAGGCGGCAGAGCAACAAATTGCGCGGAATCAGAAAATTTTGGTCTCAGCGGCGGCATCGGTGCAAAATGCCGGACAAAGAGTCGGACGGATGTTTCCGAATTGGACGGTGAAAGCTAAGGCGACATACGGTTCTCCGGCCTGGGAGATTCTCTTTCGGGCGGATGATTTTAAGCCGGATTTGATGCTTGTCGGTTCGCATGGACGCTCGATTTTAAGCCGAATCTGGCTCGGCAGCGTGTCGCAAAAAATTGTCACCGAAGCTCATTGCTCGGTGCATGTGACCCGCGGAGAAGTTAAATCCGGTCAAAGCCCGGTGAAGTTAATACTCGGTTACGACGGGACGAAAGGCGCCGACGAAGCCGTCAATGTTATTTTGAATCGTAATTGGGCACCGGGAACTGAGGTTTGCGTAGTGATGGTGGAAGATTCGAGCATCATTCAAGAGGCTTTTGAATTTGAGAGAGAAATTTTTGAAAATATCGGAAACGGGATAGTTAAAAAACTCGAAAATGCCGGACTTCGGGCCGGACTGGTGCTTCGTCCGGGAAATCCGAAACATGTCATAGTTGACGAAGCGGAACGGTTTGAAGCTGACTGCATTTTTGTTGGCGCCACCAAATTTGATAGCAAACTGGAAAGATTTTTGCTGGGCAGCGTCTCGTCGGCGGTGACGGCCCGCGCCGGCTGCTCGGTCGAGGTCGTGCGACCTAATTATTACACAAAACAAAATGCCGGTTGACTTTTGATCTTTGATTTTCTAAATTTACCGGTTTTTATCTAAATGAAAATTCTGATGGTCAAACTCAGCAGTATCGGCGATATTATTCATACGCTTCCGGTTCTGTCGGCTATTCACCGGACTCTGCCAAAGGCTGAAATTACCTGGGTCGCCGAGAAAAAGTCGGCCGAAATCCTGAAAGATAATCCATGGCTCAGGCTGATCGAAATTGACACCAGAGCCTTGCGAAAAAAAGCTTCATTCGGCAAAAATTTTTCTTTGGCCTCGCGGCAGTTGCGTGATTTGCGTCAAACAAAGTTCGACGTCGCGCTTGATTTTCAGGGGCTTTTGAAATCAGCCGCCATCGCCAAATTGGTCGGAGTCAAACGCCGTTGCGGATTTGCCAAAGCCTCTCTGCGCGAGCCTGCGAGCCGGTTTTTATTAACCGAAACTTTTAAGGTTTCCTCAGAAATTCACATCATTCGCAAAAATTTAACGCTGGCCGAAAAGGCTTTGAAAATTCCTTTGATTGACGAGCCATTTGATTTTCCGATCTTTACGGATCCGATTCATCAGTTCGAAGCGGATGAAATTATTGCGCGTTCGGGTAAAAATTTTGCTCTCCTAAATCCGGCCGGCGGTTGGGTGACAAAACTCTGGCCAGCCGAAAAGTTCGGTCAATTGGCAGACCGTCTTTGGGAAGAAAACGGAGTAAATTCAGTCGTTGCAACCGCGCCAAACGAAAAAGGTCTGGCCGACCAAGTGCTGAATTCCAGTAAATCGGGTAACATTGTTTTAGCCACGCCAACGCTCAAAGGTTTTTATGAATTAGCCAGACGGGCTAAAATCTATGTTGGCGGCGATACGGGGCCGACGCATTTGGCAGTGGCTGCCAAAACTCCGCTGGTCGGGATTTTTGGACCAACCGAATGGTGGCGCAATGGGAGTCCGAATCCGGACGATATTTGTGTCGAAAGAAATGACCTCGGTTGCCGCGTCAATTGTCATCGGCGGACGTGTTCAAACTGGATTTGTTTAGATATTTCGGTAGAAACGGTCTTGCGGGCGGCGCAAAAGCGACTAAGTCTTTAGGTCTCAAGTCTCAGAAATCCCAGGTTTTGCCTCTCAAACTTTGGACAATGGACTTAAAAATCAACTGGCTTGAGACCCGAAGACTTCGGAGATTTCAGACTTAAAATATGGCTAAACACGGCACCTTGATTCAGCGTTTTCGCGTTCCGTTGGGATTCGTTTTTACTGCGGTTTTTTTGATTTTTGCCCGCCCGACACTTCTCACGTTAATGATTGGGGCAGTTCTTTCAGTTATCGGATTGCTTATTCGGGCCTGGGCTTCGGGGCACATCCGCAAAAATCAAACACTGGCAATTTCGGGGCCTTACGCCTATACCCGCAACCCCCTTTATGTCGGCAGTTTGGTGATGGGAATCGGTTTTACTATCGCTTCCGGTGTGTGGTGGCTGGCAATTTTATTTGCAATTTTATTTTTAGGCATCTATTTACCGGTGATGCGAGTCGAAGAAAAAGAACTGACTGAAATTTTCGGCGAATCTTTTGAAAATTATGCCAAACAGGTTCCGCTTTTGGTACCGCGTCTGACGGCTTTTAAGGGTGAAAATTCGTCAGAGAATAAGTTTGAAATGCAATTATACCTCAAATATCGTGAGTATCAGGCGGCCTTAGGAGTCGGAGGTGGGTTAGCCGTTTTGGCCTTCAAAGCCTGGTTTTTTAATTATTAGCCGTCAGTTGTCAACTGTCAGCTATTTTAAATCTATGAAAAAAAAGTTTTCTGTTTTTGTTTTACTGTGGTTTGTTTTTGGAATTTCGCTGGTCAACGGACAGACTAATCCATATCTTGAGGGCGAAGTTTTGAGTTATGAAGGAAAGCTCAGTAAATTACTGCTGCGCGGCATCAGCGTGGCGGATTTGACCTTTACCGTCTCCAAAGCCGCTAATGACAAGGACTATCTGGTCAAAGCCGAAGCCGTTTCCAAAGGCACCTTGCTCAAACTTTTTCGCTTTAGATTTCTGCAGCGGATAGAATCCTCGATTGACGGTCAAAAATTTACCATTCTCAAAACTCTCAAACGCGATGAGCAAGGTGACCGGCTTCGCGACAGCGAAGCCTCGTTTGATTATTCGGAAAAAAAAGTTACCTATATTGAAACTGACCCAAAGGATATGGCGCGTCCGCCCCGCAAAATTGCTTCGACCGTGGGTGATGAAACTTATGATTTGATTTCGGGAATCTATATTTTACGGAGTCTGCCGTTAGCCGTTAATAAAACTTTTAATTTGACTATCAGTGATTCGGGGTTAGTTTATCAAATCCCGGTCCGCGTCACCGCTCGCGAACTGCAAAAAACGGTGCTTGGCAAAGTAATGTGTTTCAAAGTTGAACCCCAGGTTTTTGGCACCGGGCGGATGATTGAACAAAAGGGCAGTATGATTATCTGGATCACGGACGACAATCGCCGCATTCCGGTTCGCTCCCAACTCAATACAAGTTATGGCAAAATTGAAGTCAGACTGCGCAAAATTGAGACGAAAAAAGGGTAATCAGCAGTAATGCAAAATTAAAAATTCAAAATGCAAAATTAAGAAATACTAAAAGCCAAATGTCATCAATTATTTGCCAGGAATTCTTAATTTTCAAAAGGTCGCAGAACTTTTGCTGACCTGCCTAGCGAAAAGATAACCGTCGGTAACCGAAGCTGAAAGTAAAAATAATAGTTTCTGAAATCTGCGAATAATTTCGTCCGCTTGTGAAACTTTTCTTTTAAGCTTGTCATCAGGAATGAATTCAGGCATAATAATTTTGAATTTGATAGATAATTATCATTAAAAATATGAATGACAGCGATAAAAAAAATTCAAAAGTAAAAACAGAGAAGGTAGCCAAGACTACCAAACCAAAGGCGAAAGTTACTAGCCAAATTGAAGTTGAAGCGGAAACAAAAGTAGTGACTGCCAAAAAGGCGAAAGCCGCAGTCAAAGCTGAAATTGAACCGAAAGTTAAAGTTACCGCAAAAACCAAAGCCAAAACTGAAATAATTAAAGTTGAACCAAAGGTTACTAAAAAGAGTGTTAAGGCCGAGGCGAAAATCGAAGAAGTAGTTGAATCAAAGGCCGCACCAAAAGCTAAAAAAGTTGAAATTGTTGCTAAATCGAAAGAGGCAGCAGTTGAGGCGAAAGCACAGCCGAAAGCAAAGACGACCAAAGCTGTTACCAAAGCAAAAGAGATTGGAGAAGTAAAGGCCGAGCTGCGGGCGAAAAAATCGCGAGCTAAAAAAGTGGCGGCAGAGAGCTTGACCGAAGCGGTTGAACTCAATTCTTTACCGCTGGCGGCGAAGATTCAAACTCAGGAAAATTTTGATTTGACTCAAACCGGAGCAGTTGAAGAAGTAGAAATGTCGCCTGTTTTCAAAGAGTTGGCCGAACCAACATTGCCAGCTTTGCGCGAAGACAACCGGGCTTTTCTGCAAATTCAATCACCGACCCGTGTTTTCTTTTACTGGTCGCTCAAACAGGATTCCTACAATACCTTGCGCCGTGCGCTCGGCAACCGGGCCAATGATTATTTTCTGGCCATCAGATTGACTAATTTGAAGACAAATCGAGACGAGATTCATCGGGTCGAAAGTAAGGGATCGTGGTGGTTTAACAATATCGAAGCCGATGCAAAATATCGCGCCGAAGTCGGATTTTATGCGCCGCAACGTCCGTTTGTCCGCATCGTTTTTTCCAACACTTTAGAAACTCCGCGTCAAAAACCATCGTCAAACACTGCCTATCAACCGTATTTTGCCGTCACCGCCAATCAATTTGCGGAAGTTTTGGATTTAGCCGGTTTTTCTCAAGATGCTTTTGATGTTTATGTGGCGGGTGACGAGCCGCAATTAGCCGACGAGGCGACCCAAAAAGCTTTTGCTCAATTAGTCGGAACCGGACAGATTGATTTTTCAAACATTGATCTCAATGAACTGCGGTATGTTCTGTTTGCGTTAGCTTCAGGTGTTTCGCTGGTTGCGCTGCGTGAAAATGTTTCAGCCAATCTTTTCGAGTTTTTGGCGGCCTTAATTGACGAAAAGCCAACTGTTCTGACCGAAGAAAAAGTGATTTTAGCCTTAGAAGAATTTTTTGGATTCTCGCCTTTTGAGGAAGATTTTGTCGAAGAATTTGGCGCACCGACCGTCTTTGGAGCGAGCTTAATAAATTTTCCGGCCCAATTGAGAAAGAAAACATCAAATTTTAATCCAAAACTCAATCCGTTGAGTTCATTTTCATTGAAATAGTTTTCTGGGAACTGAGAAAATCTGCCCGCGAATAAACGTGAACAAACGCGAATGAATCAATTTTTAGTTTAACTCTAAAAATATTCGCGCCGATTCACCTAATTGGCGGGCAAACTTTTTTGTGATATTTCTGACGTTTTAGTTTAGAATAGGATTTTAGCAGTTAAACAATCTAAAATCGGAAATCAAAAATCCACAATCAAAATATGCCAGTTGGTTATTTTAGTCTCATTCTACACGCGCACCTGCCTTTTGTGCGTCACCCCGAATATCCTGAATTTTTGGAAGAAGATTGGCTCTACGAAGCCATCACGGAAGTTTATCTGCCGCTGATTGTCAGTTTCCAAAATCATCAGCAAGAGGGAATTAAATCGCGTCTGGCGATGAACGTTTCACCGCCGCTCTGTGAAATGTTGGCCGACCCGCTTTTACAGAGTCGCTACACGCGCCATTTGGAAAATTTGATTGCCTTAGCGGAAAAGGAAGTCGTCCGTACCAAAAAAGAGGATCCAAATTTTTATGACGTGGCGAAGATGTATGCCGAAAACCTCAAGGCTTCGCTGGATTTGTGGAATAATCGTTATCAACGCAATCTCATCAACGCTTTCCGCGAACTCCAGGAAGCCGGCATTTTAGAAATTATCACCTGCTGCGCGACTCACGGATTTTTGCCATTGATTTCAACTCACGAAGCCCGCCGCGCCCAAGTGCAGCTGGCTGTGGCTAATTACCGCAAACATTTTGGACGTAATCCGCGCGGAATTTGGCTCGCCGAATGCGCTTATGAGCCGGGTGTCGAAAATCTCTTAAAAGAAGCGGGAATCGAATATTTTATCGGCGATTCGCATGCCATTTTGTATGGTGATCCGCGTCCCAAATACGGCGTTCACGCTCCGGTCAAATGTCCCAACGGGGTGGCCGTTTTTGCCCGCGATGTGGAAACTTCACAACAGGTTTGGAGTTCAGAAGTCGGCTATCCGGGCAATCCCTATTATCGGGAATTTTACCGCGATGTCGGTTGGGATTTGGAATTTGAATATCTCAAACCGCATTTGCACAAAGACGGTGCCCGTCGGCACCTGGGTTTGAAATACTATCGGATTACGGGCAAAACCGATCAAAAAGAGGCGTATGTCCCCGTCTGGGCCCAGGAAACAGCGGCGCGGGATGCCGCAGATTTTATTGACAAACGTATCAAGCAAGCATATCAACTGCGCGAAACCTTCGGCGAACATCCGCCATTGGTGGTTTCGCCGTATGATGCTGAACTCTACGGACATTGGTGGTATGAAGGTCCGCAATTTATAGATTATTTGTTCCGCAAATTCCACTACGACCAATCACAGATCAAGGCGGTCACACCGGGTGACTTTCTTGATTCAGAGATTCCGATTCAGGTTCAGGAGCCTTCCGCTTCGTCCTGGGGCGAGCGGGGTTATTACAAAGTCTGGCTCAACGAAGACACCGATTGGATGTATCAATATGCGCACGATGCCGAAACGAAAATGACCGAGTTGGCTAACCAATATCAAAATCCAACCGAGACCGAATCCCGCCTTTTGAACCAAATGGCACGCGAACTCCTTTTGGCGCAATCGAGTGACTGGGCATTTCAAATCTATCAGGGCACGACCGTTCAATATGCCACGAAGCGTTTTCAATCGCATATCCACCGCTTTAATTTGCTCTACGAAATGGTGGTCGGCGGCGAGGTCAATTTTGAACTTCTAGCCGAAATCGAATCACGCGATACGATTTTTCAGGAGATGGATTACCGGATTTATCGAAGTTAGAGATGTTAAAACGTTTATTTCTTCCGTTTGTGTTTTTCTTTTTAGTCTGTTGTGATGGAAGTCTGCCTCAAAATGTAGAAGTTTCAACAAGTCCAATTTCGACACCAACTTTAACGGAGTTTGAAAGAATCAAAAAGGACAAATACCTTGAAGAGGTTAAGAAAGATACTGAAAAATCTATAAAAGAAGAGTCAAAATTATTCAGTCTTTCAAATCTTCACAAGGAAGAATTTTTATTTAAAGACATAGAAATGCGTCTTTGGAAATTTTCTGCTTTTGGTGAACGAGATGTAGTTTTTATCCTGTCTAAAAAAAAGGAAGTTTGGTCTGCAAAAATAGTTCAAAGAATAATTGACCAAAAAAACATTGACTCAAATATTCCTAACAAAATTCGGTCTGCAAAATATTTTCAGACAAAATTAGAAAATCCTAAATCCGGCTGGGATAGATTATTGCAAAAGCTTATTGATTCTAAAATTCTTATTTTGCCTGATGGGAGCGAGGTAGATGTTGATCCGGTACCGGATGGTTGGTCTTTTGTGATAGAAACAAAAGTTAATAATAATTACAGAGTTTATACTTATTTTGGACCGGAAGTATTTGAAGAAATTAAAGAAGCAAAGCAAATGGTCAAAATTATCAGTATTATTTCTGAGGAATTCAAGTTAGATGATTTCGACTCAAATAATTTTATGTTGCCATAAGAGTCTTACATTGTAAAAAAATTGAGTGCTGTAGATATGAATCTTACAGAAACCGAAATCAAAAAGAAAGCCGTCCATTACGCTCACGCATTGCTTAAACACGCAGAGGCACACGAACCAATAATTACCGCCGATTTGCAAAAAATCGCGGCGGAAGTTTCGGCTGAGATGGTTGGCTTAGAATATAAATTCAAAACGGAAGAATCTTTGACGAGAAAAATCTCAGACGAATCTGCAAAAAGCGCGAAAAGTTTGGTTGATTTTGGTTATTCGATTGATGAAGCTATTGAGAAATCAACCAAACGCCGAGCCGAAAGAAACAATGACGCTTTGCGTTACACTTTTGTTTTTCCTCTCGAAAAATATGTTTTCGGTCTCCGGCAAACTGTGGAAAAACTAAGGCAAAAAAGTTATGAAGTTCCGAAAGATAGAGTTTGGAACGCATGGAAAAACATTGGAACGACTTTCGACAAAGGCTATCGCGGCATAAACATCACAATAATCTCTTCGCGAAAACAAAAATTCGAGTTACAATTTCATACGAGAGCGAGTTATGAATTGAAAACTGAAACACATTCGCTTTACGAAGAATCAAGGCAAATCCAACCTTCGCTGAAAAGAAAAGTTGAGATTACTGAAATAATTATCAGGTTGGCGGAAAAAGTTAAAACACCGAAAGGAGTTAAGAAGTTATGAAATACGTTGTTTTGAAAGACGAAGAAACAAACGAAATAGAAAAATTAGGGCGTTTCAGAAGAGATGAAAAATCCGTTTATATCTTTACCGAAACATATTTTCCCAGCATTGGTTGGGAAGAAGACGAAACTTTACACCGGCAGCTTTTAGACGGACAGTTGGAAGAAATCTCCGAGACGGAAGCAAGGCGCCTCATCGCCACACATTTTTCCCGCGAAAAACAAGCTGCCTAGCCGAAATCGAATCACGCGACACGATTTTTCAGGAGATTGATTACCGGATTTACCGGAGTTGAAAGATTTTGGATTTTGGATTTTGGATTTGAAGCGAAAAGTGGTGACTGATTTTTACTCTACTTATTTTCGTTTGAAGCCAATCTCACAAGCCTCAAATATTTACTTTTCTCAAAAACTAAATGATCAAAAGGTGAAATTAGATAGGTTGTTTTTACTCAAATTCACTATTAGTTGAATTTGATCGGGTAAGGGGGAGTGAATAGTGAATAGTGAATAGTGAATAGGGAATAGTAGAGATTATTTGAAATAAACTTGATTCAGATTTAACAAAAAATTTGCCCGCGAATGAACTTGAAAAAACGCGAATAAAATCCTTTTTTGTTCTCAAAATGAATTAATTTGAATCGCATTAAAAAAAATTCGCGCAGATTAGTGTGATGCGCGGGCAAATTCTTATTTCAAATAATCTCTAGTGATTGGTAATAAGGAATGAAAAATTCTCCTATTTACTATTCACTCTTTACGATTTACAACTTATCATATTTATCGGAGTTAACAATGATTAAAAGCATAGTCCTTATTTTATTGGTGTTCGGAGCGTCAGGCTGCGCGTTGTCCAGATTTTTTGACAAAAACGAAGTAGCAACTCCAACCCCGACTCCGAAAATACAATCAACTTATGTGAGTCCTGAGATGGTTAAATTTAATCAACGATTTCATCAGGATTTGAAACCGCGGCTTAAACTTTCCGCTCAAAATAAAGGCTTCTCCTCGTTGTCCGAAGCTGCGCTGCCGAAAGACAGTCTCGAAGTTCGATTTTACCTCTTTGCGGATTTTTACGGACCGAGTTATAAAGGCTACGCGGTTGAAGAAAGCGTTTTGGTCTTGAAAAAAGACGGCTCCGGCTGGTCGGCTAAAATCGTCCGTAATGTGCTGAAAAACTCTGATAAAAAAGAAAAAATCAGCGAAACCCTCACCCAGCCCGCCTCCGGCTGGGACAATCTCTGGCAACAATTACAAAGCGAAGGAATTTTAACTAAAGCAGAATTGGCCGAAACTGAGGTTAAAACGTCTTCTCGGTTATTTGTGATTGAAAGTAAAGTCAGCGGATCTTACAATTACGTCTATTTTCATCAGCCTTCGGAAAAGAGTGAAATAGCTGAGGAGCGACGAATTGCCAAACTTTTCAGTCTGATTGCTAAAGAACTGTCCGTTTCGGATGTGAAGGCTTCTTAATTAATTTACGCCGTAAAAAATTGTGCTTTTGCTTTCTGAACTTCGGTTTGCATTTCCAGATAATCCACCAATTTCAAAAAATCCATCCGAGGATACGAATAGCCGCCCATCGAACGAAAGGCGAGTTGTGGGCGAGAGTTTTCAAAAATGTGATAACCCCAATAGAGAAGCTGTTTAGAGAAACGAATCGCGACATCTTCCGGGTCAATATAATGGCATCGCGAATCACGCTCGGTGATTTGTTTGAACTGACCCCGTAAAACTTCGTTCAAAAGTTGGTTGCGGTTTGTCTCGTCGGCCTGAAAGTTATTGATGATCGTAAAAAGTTCCGCTTTCGGATTAACACGCCGCAGTTGATTAAATGTGCGTTTGATGACATCGGCATTCTTGTTGATGCCAAGCGGATTAAGCGTGGTTGGAATCAGACAATAATCGAAACGCCGAATAAATTCAACCGGGTTTGAGTCAAATTCGGGATTGCAATCGCAAATGACGATTTTGGTATCTTTATAAGCTGATTCGTCCCAATCTTCGTGACTCAAAACTGAAATTATCGAACCGATTTTGCCCTTGGTATTCGGCAGATAGACGCCTTCGCCGAGCAGTTTTCGTAAATTTTGCTGCCGATCAAGGTCGAGCAGCGCCACATCGTAGCCGTTTAGTGCAAAAGCGCCAGCCAGATGGGCTGAAACAGTTGTTTTTCCGACCCCGCCCTTGCAGGTAAAAACTCCAATATAAGTCGTTTTTTCTCTTTCATTGGCTACATCAAATTCTTCGGCATTCCAGATGAGACGGCCTTCACGGAGCAGGGCGAGCCGTAAATTCGTGATTTTTTCTTCGCGTAAGTAGGAATAAACTGACGGCGTAAAACCGCTGGTCGAGATAAAAAGCCCCTCGGTAAAATGTTCCGAATCATTGTGAGCCAGAAAATCGAGGAATTTTTCGACCTGTCCAAGATGAACTTTGGCGCGGTGGTTGCGAACCTGGACAGCAATTCTTTCACCTGGTTTGTAGAGTTCGAGGTCGTAGTTTTTTTGGTTCTGAGAGGCAAGTTGGGCGGAAAACCCTTCGCGGCGCAAGAGAAAAAGCGCCATCCGCTCAATTTCCGAAGGTTTTTCGAGAATCGTGTTCCGCCGGCGATGCGAATCGGTTAAAACGTCGAGCATTTCTGCCCAACTAATGCGTGATTTGGAGGGGATTTCGTTCATTTATTCTCCGAAGGCTTTTAAAACCTCATCAGCATGTTCGGAAACATTAACTTTTTTAAAGATTTTGACAATTTTTCCCGCTTCATCAATCAAAAAAGTCATCCGATTAACGCCCATATATTTCCTGCCATACAGACTTTTTTCGCCATAAACGCCGTAGTCATTGACGATTTTTTTGTCGGTATCAGCCAGTAAAGTAAAAGGGAGATTATATTTTGCAATAAATTTTTGATGAGATTTTTCGCTATCGGTAGAAATCCCAAAAACTGTGATGCCTTTTTCCGCATAAATACTGTTCGCCTCGCGAAAAGAACAGGCTTCTTTAGTACAACCCGGCGTGTCATCTTTCGGATAAAAATATAAAACTACCCGTTTCCCCAGAAAATCCGCTAGTTTGAGAGGGCGGCCATTTTGGTCGTTAGCGGTAAAATCAGGGGCGATATCGCCGTCATTTAAAATACTCATAACTGTTTGTAATTTGTTTATAAATCTAATGTTATAGTTTCGCTTATTTGTTGCAACGGTGCAACACGGAAAATTAACTTTTTTTGAAAAATGACTGGACGATTAACCAATTTTTAATCCATAATATTGAAACCCCCATGTGGATTATTAACTTTTTTAAACGCCAGTTGCTCATCGCGCGTATTTTCGGGATTCCGGTGCGGATAGATTATCGTTGGTTTTTGGTCTTGATTCTGATGACCTGGTTGACGGCCAATTACATTCCGACGTCGCTGGTGGCAGACCTTTTTACCAAACTCGCGCTCGGCTTGATCACCACTTTGGTTTTTTTCTGTTCGATATTTTTGCACGAACTCGGACATGCTCTGGCAGCCCGCTTAGAAAAACTTGAGGTGCGCGAAATAGTTTTACATCCGTTTGGCGGGTTGGCCCGTTTTAAGAGTGCGCCTGACAATCCGCGAACTGAATTTCGGATAGCGATTGCGGGCCCGGTCACCAGTTTTTTACTTTCGCTGATTTTTTTAGGATTATGGGCTATATTTAATTCTTTTGGCTCAAATATTGTCGCGCCACTCGCCTTTCTGCTCTTTTTTTGGAATTTGCTGTTGGCAGTTTTTAATCTTTTCCCCGGCTACCCATTAGACGGAGGTCGAGTGTTGCGTGCTTTTTTGTGGAAACGCGGAAAAGATCTGAATGAAGCCACAATTTTAACCGGAAAGGCGGGACAGATTATTGGAATTACACTGATTGTAGTGGGTTTGATCATTACTATTGGGAGGGCTGATCTCACCGGTTTATGGACAGTTTTGATTGGACTTTTTTTATTGGATGCCGCCGTTGGAATTATCAAACAGACCAATGAATCGGAAAATACAATGGTTTTCGAAGTCATGTCATTACCGGCTTCGATTGCCCCCGATGAAAACATTCAACATTTCGTTGATAATGTTTTGCCCATCCGAAGACTAACCACTTTTTTAGTTGCCAAAGACAGACAACTCTACGGAGTCTTATTGCTCGGAGATTTGAAAAACTTGGAGCGCGCCCAATGGGCCCGAACCAAAGTTCGTGAAGTCATGCGTCCGGTCACTACCGATTATTTTGTGGATAGCGACTCGCCGTTATCGGAGGCTGTCGAGTTGATGAAACATAACGAAATAGGAGCCGTCGGCGTAATTGATGAACGAGGGGATCTGGTGGG
>JANOEF010000838.1:0-3882 GCA_031413075.1 Acidobacteriota bacterium
AGTGTCGGTCAAAACATCAACTAAAAATTGAGTAGCTTCGTTGGATGAATCCACCACCATATCTTTCATCGCCCTTTCAATTTCGGGAGTTAGCGTTATTTTGCCATTTTCCAACCATTGATGCAGAGCAACCAAATAAAACATTTTGACAATGCTGGCGGGGAAAACTTTTTCTTCCCCGCGAAAACTCCCGCTTTTTAAATTATCGGCATCCCGCAAATCAATTATCGTGGCTGACAGATTTTCAGCCTTAACTCCTTTACCGATAAATTTTGCAACAGTCTGATTTGTTGCTTTTTCGACAATTTTTTGCAAATCAGCAGAAGGTTCAACCGAAACAGAAGAATATTTGCCAGTCTTTTGCCCAATCACAGAAGTAGCCAAAAGACACAATAAAAAAGCGAAATTTAGCAGAAAAGTACAATTTTTCATCATTAAGTTTGATAAAAAAATCGGCGATCTTTTATCACTCAAACTGTGATTTACCGACAATCCAAGTTATTGCCGCGAAAATACGAAACTACAAACTAATCACTTATTTTTTGATTCCATTGCCCGCCTGCTGACGATATTTTTCCTTTTCCTTTTCGCGTTCGAGGTAGGGAATTCCTTTTTGCATCCAATCGGGAGCTGGTGCACCTTTTAATTTGTGGTTGAAAAATTCAAACATCCGACGTGTGTAATCTTTTTGATTTTGCCGTCTTCTCAAACCGTGAAATTCGCCGTTGTAGTTAAAGAAATAAACCTCTTTGCCCAACCTGCGGAGAGATAAATAAAACTCAATCCCTTGGTACCAAGGCACAGCGTCATCATTGTCATTGTGCAGCATCAGAATCGGAGTCTGCACATTTTTGACAGCGAAAAGTGGAGAATTTTCCATATATTTATCGGTGGCATCCCACAGATTTGCCCCAATTCGGCTTTGCGTGCGCTCGTATTGGAATTGGCGCGGCAAACCTGTCCCCCAACGAATTCCGTTGTAGGCACTAAACATATTTGAAACCAATGCACCCGGCGCGGCAGCGGCAAATTTGTTAGTTTTCGTGACCATATATGCGATTTGATAACCGCCCCAACTATGACCTTGGATGCCGATGGCTTTTTCGTTGATAAAGCCTTGTTTGACGACGGCATCAACTCCAGGCACGACACAATCCAACGCACTTTTGCCCGGATAGCCGATTTTATAAACGATATCCGGCATAAAGATGACATAATCGTTGCTGGCGTAAAAACTGAAATTAACCGAAGTTCCCGGACCTGGGTGTTGGAAATTATTGACCGTATCCGACATGATTTCATAGAGATAGACCATCATCGGATATTTCTTTTTCGGATCAAAATTGTTGGGTTTTATCAAAATGCCTTTGAGCGACGCACCGTCCTCGCTTTTATAATTGATAAGTTCGGATTTGCCCCAATTAAAAGGCGCACGTTGAGCATCACCGTCGCTCAATTTTTTCGGTGCATTAAAACTCGTGTTTGTTACCCAAACATCAGGAAATGTATCAAAACGCGAAGCCGAAAGCATCAATGTGTCAGTATCTTTAGCTTTGGTCGGAGTGCCGAAATTTTTCCGATCCATCAACAATTTTTCAGGTGTTCCGTCCAATTTGACGCGATAAAATCCTGAATCGCGGGTTTCCTCGCTTTCAGCTCGGAGCAGCATCGTGTTGCCGGGCTCGACAAATCTTTCATCGGGATTCAAACGAATATAACGGAATTCAGTTTTATCTTTTCGGCCGTTCGTCAAAAGTTTGCCGCCACTGCCGTCCGCATTGACTTGCCAAATGTCGAAATGGTCATAGATCAAGACTTGTTTATCATCTTTCGTCCATGAACCTATACCGTAAGCCGGGGCGGCGTTTGGTGTGTCGTGGTCTTCGCGGGCAAATTTTGAGTTTAATTTAGCAGTTAAATTAGTCACTTTGCCATCGGGAATCGAAACCGAATTCCAATCTTTACCGTCAAAATAGATAGCATATTTGCCGTCCGGCGACCAACTCATCCCGAATTGTCCCCCTTTTCGCAAAAGTTTGCGGGAACTGTCTGCTGTATTGACCAAATAAACATCAGAAAATCCGGGGTCGTAATTGCTCGAAATCCGATACGGACGGTCATCAAATCCGATCGCGTAAAGTCCGTTGGAACTCGGATTGATATTTTCCATTGTGGTATCGGCTAATTGGACAAACTTTTGTTCTTTGATATGCCAGACAGCGCGATAAGACCGGTCACGGTCAGCATTTGCTCTAACTCGTTGCATCGGTTGGACATAATCATCTTTCCAATGCCATAAATCAACCATTACCCGTTCTTCGTCGGGAATGGCATTGTTCGGGTCAGGTTCGAGGTCGGGGGGGGGCGAATTGCTCAAAAAGAGACGGCTTCCATCATAAGAAAATTGCAACGAACCTTTTTCGCTGACCACAAATTCGGACCGGAATCCGGCAGTTTTGACCGAAACAACTTCGCTGGCAACTGCGGTGCTGCGTGCCCAATGATAAACCTTAAACTTTGGCTGGGTTGAAGTTGCGTCGTCTTTGTCGCTGATAAATCCAAGTTGAGTTTGTTTTTCATCCCAAGTAAATTTTAAATACTTTCCTACTCCCGAAAGAAGTGCGAGCGGAGCAACGCCAGTTTGAGGTGTGATAACAAAAGCACCATTGGTCTCCTCTTTTTTAGATGCAACGGCAAAAACGAGCGATTTGGCATCTTTGCTGAAACTGTATTCCAAAACTTCGGCAAAGCTGCGATCTGCTCCAGTTGCCAAATTATGTAGTATTAATTCTGTGCCGTAATCTTTTTTCTTTGCCGGAGGTCTGGTAGGCGGAGTTCCGGCAGCAGGTGCAGTTGGAGCGGCTGGTTCGACTTTTCCTGCTTCTTTCAAAATTGCGACAAATCCTGCTCCGTCTTCAGGAACTTGGTAATTTTTGACGTTTTCAATTTTGGTCACCTGCCCGTTTGCCAAATCCATTATCCCAAGTGCATTTTTCGGGAAATCATCAAGACGCTTTTTGTCTTTTCGGGCTTTCAAAATTTCAGCTTTAGTTGGTTCAATGTTGAAAAATAAAAACTTGCTGTCAGCTGAAAATGTCGGACGTAATAAACGACCTTGTGCCTGAAATGCGGCTGTCGCGGCCGGATCAGAAGGGTCGGGAGGCGGAGTCGGGGGACGATAACCGCGTGGATTGCGCCACTCTGCGTCGGCTGCCGTATTTTTGACAAACAACTCACCGTCGCCGTCTTGCGGTTGCATCACATACGCAACGAACTTGCCATCTCGGGAAATGGTCGCACCTTGCAGACTTCGCCAGGTATCAAAATCATTCATTGACAAGGGGCGTTGAGCCGTTGATTGAGCAACTATTTGCGAAAGCAAAAAGAGGGTAAAAACGACAGAATACGAAAAACGTTTCAGTTGAAAAGACATACTTCTCCCGAATTAATTTGTTTAATTTTTTTATAACTACTCTAAACATAACCCTTGAATGGATTTTTTACAATCGGATTGGCGAATAAATCAGGAGAAGTTGTTAAGAAATTTGGATTGAACTGCGAGAATCATCAAACAAAAAGAAAAGCCAAACTAATCTCCCAACTTTGAAACAGATTAGTTTGGCTCTTATCTTTTCAGTTAAAAGACTATTGCTCAAATCTTTCTATAATTCTACCATTGCTTACAAAAAGTTTTTTGGTTGTTCCCCATAAGTGAACAACGTGACCGTTAAAAGGATTTCCAAAACCGACTGAAGTTTGTCCAAATACTTCGCCACCGCCTGAAGTCATAAAAACACCAACCACCGATTCAAGAAAAGACCAACCGGCAGTGCCCTCAGCCACGTTACAACCGTTAAAATAGATTCGACAGCTTGATGCCGC
>JANOEF010000839.1:0-3786 GCA_031413075.1 Acidobacteriota bacterium
GTTAAGGATGAAATCTACCACTAAATCGGCTCGACAAGTTACTCCAAAAAACAGATAATAAAAGATAGTATTTATTTGACTTTAAGGATTTAAAATGGATTTTACAACAAAGGAAATTTTTAAGCGGTATGCAAACTTAGTAACCGGTAAAACGATGTCACCGGTATTTTTAAACATTTTAGTGACCAGTGTTTGCGATATGCGTTGTACACATTGTTTTTTTACTGAGGAACTCGATGACCGTCCGCGCAAAAAACTTATGATGAAAGCCGATGAGATTGATAAAATTTCCCGGACTTTAGGCGGGAATCTTGGAGTTTTGGTTCTCGCCGGCGGCGAACCATTTACCCGCAAAGATTTGCCTGAAATTGTTAAATCATTTTATGACAACAACAAACTTGATTCGGTTTATTTGATGTCTAACGGTCAAATTCATCAGCGAATTTTCCCTGATGTGACCAGAATACTCGAAGAATGTCCGAATTTGAATGTAACGGTAGCTCTGGGAATTGACGGTTTGAAATCCGAACACGAGAAAATACGTCAAAAAGAGGGAAGTTGGGATAAGGCGATTCATACCGCACGCACTTTGCAACTTATGAAAAAAGAGCAGTTTCCCAAACTCGACATCCAGACTTGTACTTGTGTCATGCATTCTAATGAAGAGACAATTTTTGATTGGTATGACTTTCTCAAATACGATTTGAAGCCTGACAAAATCAATATCAACTACATCCGCCCCCCATCAAAAGATCCGATTGAACTTCAGTTTGATCACAAACGCTACGCTGCTTTGTCGCAGATGATATTAGAGGATACAAAAAATGCGACCTTAAAAAATAATTACGGAGGGGCGACCGGCTTTTTTAAGGCCGCCGTTGATATTTATATGCATGATCTCATCACTAAAACTAAAGACGAGCAAAAGGCCCAGCTCAAATGTTATGCCGGCAGTGCCGGTGCCGTAATTTATGATAACGGCGTATTGAGTTCATGCGAAAATAAATCTGATGTTCTGAATTTGCGTGATTATGAATGGGATTTTCAAAAAGCCTGGCAAACTGATTTAATGAACCAAAGGCGCCAAGAAGTTGCCAACGGTTGTTTTTGCACTCATGAATCAAACTGCTTTTATCCTTCTTTGCCTTTGAATCCGGGACATTTAGTAAAAATTAAACGACTTGAATCCCAGATGAAAAAAGCCTCAAAAAGTATTGAGACAATCAGCGAAAAAACCAAAGAAATTGCGATGAAAGCATAGCCATTATGACTTGTTTTGAGCCAAATTTTTATCAAATATTTTTAATTGAGAAAACTACAAATATTGTTATTCATTACGTTTCTAATGAATAACAATATCGAGTTTAAGCGTAACTTTACTTTCTTGATTATTTTTCCTAACCAACTATCAAACTGTTAAATCTGTAAATTAAAATGTCAACAACACCTAAAATTTTAATCATTTCGTCTGATACCGGCGGGGGACATAAATCTGCCGCGGCGGCTTTGGTCGAAGGTGTCCAAAGATTTTGGGAAGGTGAATCAAAGATTGTGAGGGTTATCAAGGGGGTTGAAGAATCGCATCATATCACCGATAAACTTGTTAATGTTTACAATTGGATCTTACGCAATAAACAGCATTGGATGAAATATTTATATTGGGTAATGAATACGCTTCAGCCTGAAAAGAATAGTTTTTTTCAGCGGGCTTGCGTTCCTTATTTTGTCGAAATTTTTGAGAAATATGTGCCCCACGCCGTCATCAGCGTCCATCCGCTGACCCAGCATATTGTCGCTAAAGTGTTAAAACAATTACATTTAAGCGATAAAGTACCGCTTGTGACAGTGGTGACCGATCCTTGTTATGGTTTTTGGAAAGGATGGGCCTGTGATGATGTTTCGCTCTATCTGGTCGCGAACGATGAGGCTCGTCAGCAACTTCTGGATTATGGCATTGCGCCGGAAAAGATAAAGATTTCGGGGATGCCGATTCATCCTAAATTTCATGAAGTAAATGAAAAAGACGCGCAAAAAGCCCGCAAAGCTTTTGGACTAAACCCTGATAAATTCACGGTTTTTGTTAATGCTGGTTGGGTCGGTGGGGGGAATATCCCGCAGATTTTCAAAGAACTGGTCCGGGGGAATCTGGATGTCCAAGCCATCTTTTTGGCCGGAAAAAACGAAAATTTGAAACGTGAGGCCGAAGAAATAGCCAAGACCGCAAAATTTCCGGTGAAAGTCATTGGTTATTCAGACGAAATAGAAAAACTGATGCAATCGGCCAATGTCATGATTAGTAAATTAGGCGGTTTGACCACATTTGAGGCACTCGCCTGCAGCCTGCCGATAATTGCCGATGCGACCACCCCGCCAATGCCGCAAGAAGCCGGAACCGTCAATTTAATCAAAAGAAAAGGGGCCGGCATTTTATTGGAAAAAGCTAGCGATATCGTTCCTACCATTCAGAATCTGATTAGTGATTCAAAAAAATATGCTGAGATGAAAGCCGCCACGATTGGAATGACCATTCCTAATTCGACCAAAAATATCATCGAAGAGATAACCGCCCTTTTACCCAGTCAACAAGGTAATGATTTTGTTAAACCTACCGCAGCCTGATAAATAAGATTACATTTTAGAAATATTCTATTTGCAGAAATATCTTGCGAAAATCATAACTAAAATTTGTCTAGTCAAATAATTTCAATAGTCGCTTAAAACTCTCGAATAAAAGCTTTTTTGAATCTAATCTTCAAACGAATTATGAGTTGTCTCATAAACATAACCTCTGTTAAAATGACGAGAAATTAGCATTTACCACAGAGGTGGATCGAACAGAAATCAGAGTTGGGAGTTGGTTGAATAAAAAGAAAAAATTGAATTTGGACAGATTCTAGGCCTTTTAGTAAAAAAATGAAAAATAAATTAAAAATAATAGCGGTTCTAACACTATTACCGTTGGTGTTTTTGAGTTTGAAAACATCAATCGTCAACAGTCAAACACAGGTGGAAACTGCCGGACAAAAATTCAAAAGCATCAAAGTTTTGAATGATATGCCTGCTGACCAGATGGGCAAAGTGATGAATATGATGTCGGCGAGTTTGGGGGTAGATTGTAAGTTTTGCCACGCTTCAAACGACGGCGACTACGAAAAAGAAGGCTTTGAGCATAAAGATATGGCGAGGACGATGTTAAAAATGGCCTTTGATTTGAATAAAAACTTTTTCAATGGTCGCCCTGAAATCAATTGCAACACTTGTCACAAAGGCATTTCGCATCCGCAACCGAGTTTTCCGCTCAGTCCGGCAACTCCGCCTGCTCCGCGTCTTGCTCAGCCTGCAGTAAAACCGACAATTGACGAGCTTTTAGCCAAATATGAAACCAATTTGGGAGGAAAAGCAAATTTGGCAAAGGTAACTTCAAGGCACCTCAAAGCCCAACGAGTTGAGCCGGACGGTAAAACTATTGAACCCGAAGAAGTTTGGCAAAAGGGAAGTAAGATGTTGGTTCAGACGACATACGGAACGACCGTGATTACGGAACTATTTGATGGAAATGCGGCAACAAAATTCACCAACACGGGTAAAATTGCATTAATCGCCGATGAAGCCGAAAACATTAAACGCGAAGCCCAGATTTTTGCCAATCCCGATTTGAAATTAATCTATCCGACGATGGATGTTCGATTTCTAGAAAAACTAGATGGAAAAGAAGTCTGGATGATTTTGGCAACCACCGCCGAAAAAAAACGGGAGCGTATTTATCTTGATGCAAACACCGGTTTG
>JANOEF010000840.1:0-12806 GCA_031413075.1 Acidobacteriota bacterium
GGCCGATTACTTTTAATTACGATTTGAAAAGTAATGAATTTCTAATTTCAGATTCTGTTTTCCAAAGTTTCAAATCCTTTGCGGTTGAGAAATACAAAATTTCTCCAACCTTGATTGATAAGGAAAAAGAATTTATTAACAGAAGTTTACGCACCGAATTAACAACTTCTGCCTATGGCATCAGGACTTCGTTACAGGTTTCGAACGACTATGACAATCAATTGTTA
This sequence comes from Acidobacteriota bacterium, assembly GCA_031413075.1. Classification (GTDB taxonomy): domain Bacteria; phylum Acidobacteriota; class Blastocatellia; order Pyrinomonadales; family Pyrinomonadaceae; genus JAIBCC01. Next base: position 228 of record JANOEF010000840.1, read on the forward strand.
AGGGCACTTGAAGTTTTGCCGAAAGCTAAAACATTGGCATCCGAGGCAGCGAAAGTGCGAGAAACCGCTAATAAAAATAATTAATTTTCCAGCCAATTAAGAAAAGGATGAGTCTAAATTAAATTGAGCTCATCCTTTTTTCTATGCCCAAAAATTACTGATCAAATAATAAATGCCATACCCGATTCCGGCTAAACCTAACAAAATCAAGAGAATGATAACCCCAATCATGATCTTAAATTTCAGGAAGCGCTTTTCGTCCGGCGGATTTAATGTATTCTGCGGAAAATATGGTGGTGGTCTGTTCATAACATTTAACATTTAGCATTTAACCATTCACATATCAACCTCAAATTGAAATTTAATTGACGCATCGAACCCTTCAATCTTAAGTTTAGCGGGGCAAATTCTGCTCTAAATTTGCCAATCCGTAGGCTAGAACTGCCATCACAGAAGCATTTTCGGCTAATTCTTGAGGATTAACTTTGTCAAAAGTATCTGCTTCGGTATGGTGGTAATTAAAATATGTGGTGGTGTCAAACCAGGGTCCGAATGACGGCACTCCCTTGGCAGTTAGTGTGCTGATGTCGGAACTTGCGCTCGGTCTTTCGTCAATTTGGCCGGCACCCTGGCTATTCAAAATGTCGGCTAACGGGCGTAAAAAAGGTAAAGCTTCTTTTTTTCCGGCAAAGATAAATCCGATCGGGTGGCTCGCGCCTAAATCGCCCTCGATGGCGGCAAAATGCTTTTCGGCACTGGCCTGTCTGGCATATTCATTAGCGCCGACAAAGCCGTTTTCTTCGTTCATAAAAGCCACCAGCCGAATCGTTCGTTTGGGTTTTAAATCCATTTTTTTGACCAAATAGAGAGTCTGCATAGCCATTCCCACTCCAACCGCATCATCAAGGGCCCCGGTTCCTAAATCCCAGGAATCGAGGTGCCCGCCAACGACCACGATTTCATCCGGCTTCTCGCTTCCCTTCAAATCAGCTAAAACATTGTAACTGATCGTATTTGGAAGGGTTTGCGGTGTCAAAGTTAGTTTCATTTTGACTTTTCCGCCTTTGGCCAGATGCGCCATCATTTCGGCATCTTCATAGGTCACTGCCGCTGCCGGGATCTTTTTGACATCCGCCGCATAATTCATCCCGCCGGTGTGCGCGACCCGATTTTGCGAACCTCCGGCCGAGCGGACTAAAACGCCGACTGCGCCGAGCCGACTGGCTGCATTTGCTCCTCCGCCACGATACGGGGTCACTTGACCGTAAGCCGCCCCAGCCTGATTAAGATCGGACAAACGACGGTCATACTTGACATTAAAAAGTACGATTTTCCCCTCGACTTTTTTGCGTCCCAAAGCATTCAGTTCTTCAAAATTATTAACTACAACCACTTCTGCGATCAATCCATTGGAATCCGTGGCGACACTGCCGCCAAGAGCGGTCAAAACAACTTTTTGAGTTGTTCCGGCGGCCATGCCGTTCCATTCAACTAATTCGGCTTTTTCTTCGCCACGAACCCAATGCGGAACATCCAATTTTTGCAAACTTACTTCAAAACCTAACTTTCGCATCTCTTCCGCCACATATTCAACCGCCCTTTCCGCCTGTTTTGAGCCGGTCAGTCGCGGGCCGATATTGTTGCAGAGATAGGCTGTCTGTTGGTAGGCAAAATCACTTTTTAGTGAAGCCTGCTGCAATTGCTGGAGTTCAGCAATTGTTTTTTGGGAATATAGAATCGGTGTTGCACTTGGAGCTGCTGTTTGTGCAAAATGGTTCGTCGAAACCAAGAAAAGAACAATAATAAAGAAATTAAAGATATTTTTCATATGTTTTAGGAACTTTTTGAATATCATAACCCAGTTTAGTCAAAGGCAAAAACAGATTGTAAATATATCTTTTCATTTCAGATTCTCATATTTATATTTCGCCTAAATTTTAGCCGCTTGGCTCAAAAACGGAACACCAAAATTGTGACACTTTCGATTAACGAATTTGTCCCTAAATTAATTTTCACAATGATAGTGAATACAATTTCCCAGTTTTAAGTTTTATGCCATAATAATTTTGTTTACTTCAACTCAGCTCAATGGTGGTTTTATGAAACGACTTTCAATTATCTTGCTCGCTTTGGCGTTCATATCTGTCAACGCTCTTTCCCAAATATCTTTTAATGTTCAGGATCTGATGAAGATCAGAAGGGTCGGTGATCCGCAGCTTTCGCCTGACGGACAAACCACCGCCTTTACTATCGGAGATGTTAATTTTTCCGCAAATAGAACTGTCACACATATTTACACAATCCCAATCCGGGGTGGAACCGCGCGCCAGATGACCACCGGGGAAAAATCCAACAGCTCTCCGCGGTGGTCTCCGGATGGAAACAGAATTGCTTTTACCACCGGCGGACAAATTTGGACGATGAAAGGTGACGGAACGGACCGAAAACAAATTACTGCGATTTCAACAGGTGCCGGCAATCCGGTCTGGTCGCCGGATGGAAGAATGATTGCTTTCAGTTCAGAGGTTTATCCCGAATGCAAAACTGATGATTGCAACAAATCAGAAGATGAAAAGGCTGAAAATTCAAAGGTTCAAGCCCAAGTCACCACCCGTTTACTCTATCGCCATTGGACTGAATGGCGGACTCGCAAAAGGAGTCACGTTTTTGTCGTCTCAGGTGACGGAGGAATTGCCAGACAAGTGACCGAGGGTGATTGGGATTCGCCGCCCTATGCCGCTTCGACGGGGTTGGATTATGCCTTTTCTCCAGATTCAAAAGAGATCGCATACCTCAGAAATCCGGATAAAGTCGAAGCAATTTCGACTAATTCGGACATTTTCCTAGTTTCACTCGATAGTGGCACTCCAAAAAACATCACCGAAAAAAATAAAGGGTATGATGTGGCTCCGATTTATACCAAAGATGGAAAATTTATTATTTTTCGTTCTCAAGCCACCGGAGGGTTTGAAGCAGATAAGTGGCGGGTGATGCGCTATGACCGAAATTCCTCAGAAACAGTAGAGTTGACCCGTGGTTTTGATTTACAAGCCGAAGAGGCGATAGTTTCTAACGATAGTAAAACCGTTTATTTCACCGCCCTCCAACGTGGGCTTCAACCGATATATACGGTACCGGTTGAGCCAGATTTCAAATTAAAAATCGCTTCTCATGTCAAAACTCTTATTCAGGAAGGGTATAATTCAAATTTGAATTTAACTGCTGATGGTAAAACTCTGGTTTTCGCTTCAAGCTCAATGACCATGCCGAACGAAATTTTCAGAGCCACTGCCTCACAGAACGCTAAACCTGCAAAATTAAGTAACGGAAACCCGGAACTAGGTTTTTTGAAAAAACCCGAAGAACTCGAATGGAAAGGAGCCGTCAATAAGACAATTCACGGTTTTTTAATCAAACCTGCCAATTTTGATCCAAATAAAAAATATCCGCTCCTGGTTATTATTCACGGTGGGCCGCAAAGCGCCTTTAATAATTCTTGGGGCTATCGTTGGAATCCGCAAATTTTTGCCAATGCCGGTTACGTTGTGTTTCAACCGAATCCGCGCGGATCAGTTGGCTATGGTCAGCGATTTGTGAATGAGATTTCTGCCGATTGGGGCGGAAAAGTGACTGTTGATATTACCAACGGAATCGCCGAAATCCTGAAAAATTCTTACATTGACAAAGAAAATATCGGAGCGGCCGGGGCCAGTTATGGCGGCTATATGATTAATTGGCTGCTTGGTCATAACAATGATCCAAGATTCAAATTCAAAGCATTTCATTCGCATGCCGGAGTTTATAATTTGGAAAACATGGCCACGGTTACCGAAGAACTCTGGTTTGTTGATTGGGAGTTTAAGGGAATGCCCTGGGTTAATCCGGTAAATTATCAGCGTTGGTCACCACATCGTTTTGCCCGTAACTTTAGCACTCCAACCCTCGTGACGCAGGGCGACATTGATTATCGGGTGCCGGTTGATCAGAGTTTGCAACTTTTTACAACTTTACAGCTTCAAAATGTGGAGTCCAAACTCGTTGTTTTTCCCGACGAAGGACATTGGATCCTGAAACCCCAAAATTCCGAATTCTGGTATGGTCAAGTTTTGGACTGGTTTGGAAAACATTTGCAGAAGTGAAATGGTAAAAAAGTGAAAACTCACATTAAAATGATGATGTAGCCCGCGAAAGTAAGTGTCGAATTTTGGACACTTTTTGCAAAACTTGAGCTTTTCTACTTTTCGACCATTACTTTTTAAGAATTATGAAACATTACAAATTTTTCTTCTTGCTGACAGTGTTATTGCTTTCGGCTCTCAATTTATTTGGTCAAACTGTTCGCGAACGCACATTCGATGCTCAGCATTACATCATGCGTTCCAGTTTTGACCGTCAAAATAAAGTTTATTTTGGTGATACGACCGTTCAGGTGAAACCCTTAAAAGATGGTTTCAAAACTTTGATTTTGGATGCCACCGGGATGACTTTTGATTCAATTACCAGCGAACCGGACGGCAAGCCTTTGAATAATTTCCAGCAAAAAGGAGAGCAAATTATCATTGCTCTGGATAAAACATATTCGGCTAATGATATTGTTTCGGTCAGGTTTAAATATTCCGCGAAACCCAAAAAAGGCGTTTATTTTGTCGAGCAGGAAATGCGCGATGGTAAGTTGTTTCACTCTTCTCAAGTTTGGACTCAAGGGGAATCTGAAGAGGCTCATTATTGGTTCCCGGTTTATGATTTTCCCGATGACAAAGCCACGAGTGAACAATTTATTACGGTTCCCAAAGATGAAGTCGCTATCTCCAACGGAGAATTAATTGAAACATTAGAAAATGCTGATGGTACGAAAACATTTCATTTCAAAATGGCCGTCCCTCATTCGGTCTATTTGACTTCGTTTATTGTTGGTAAATATTCAAAAGTTGAGGGTAAATACAAGGATGTTCCATTGTCATATTACGTCTATCCCGGGTCAGAAGATGTAGTCGAACCGGCTTATGGAAAAACGCCTGACATGATGCGGATTTTCGAAGAAGTAACCGGGGTTAATTTTCCATATAACAAATACGACCAAACCTTTGTCTCAAACTTCCAGTTTGGCGGAATGGAAAATATTACGGCTACCACCATGGCAGATAGTGAAATTTTCTTTGCCCGAAGTGATTTCGGACGTGAGTTAGTTTACGATTTAGTTTCACACGAACTTGCTCACTCCTGGTTCGGAAATCTTGTCACCACTAAGGATTGGTCGAATCTTTGGCTGAACGAAGGTTTCGCAACCTTTATGGAGGCAGTTTACCGCGAGAAATCAAACGGAAGGGCCGATTATCTGAGAAAGATTCGTGAGGACGCCGGCGGATTTATGGACGCGGACGCTTTCAGCCAAAAACGTCCTCCACTTTTAAATCCCGAAGCCGACCCGATCACTGTTTTTGACGAACCGGCCTTTGTCTATCAAAAAGGCGGAGCGGTGATCCACACCCTGCGTGAAGAAATTGGAAACGACATCTTTTGGAAAGCAGTTAATGTTTATTTGAATCGTCACAAATTTGCCAATGTTGAAAGCAATGACTTGAAAAAAGTCATGGAAGAAGTTTCAGGTAAAGATTTGGGGTGGTTTTTTAATCAATGGGTAATAAAAGGAGGGTATCCTAAGTTAAGCGTGAAACCGGCTTATAATCCCGCCAAAAAGCGGCTTACATTAACCGTCACTCAAACTCAAAAAGCTAATACAATAACCCCGGCGGCTTTTGTATTGCCCATGGAGGTTGAAATTCGCACTGCCAAAGGCACCAAAACCGAGAAAATTCAAATCGAAAAACGAGTCCAATCTTTTACTCTCCAAACAGATGGCAAACCCACCAAAATCATTTTTGACAAAAGCGAAAAAATCCCCATCAAGACGGTTAAAGTGTTATCAATTCCAAAATAAACGCACATACAAAAGTTCCGCTTCAATAATTGAAGCGGAACTTTTTGAGACGACAAGAAACGTTGAAAAATACAAGGGCGCAAAGCACACGCGGGTCGCGCCAGAAACGGCAAAACTTTCTGTGTCCTCCTTCACCATAGCCTACGAGGTTAGCTGACGGGCTAGGAAAGAAGAAGTTTCCCGCATCTTTCGATGCTACGCCCCTGTTTAGTCTTTACTAAACTTTGGATCCCCCGTGTTGTCAGGCGACAACTTCGGCGACAACTTTTCAACAACCCAGACTATAACAAAAACTTTTAGATAAATCAATGATTTTTATCGGTTTGGAAAAAATTGATAAAGTAATAAATAAACAACTACTCCGGTCACGGAAACATACAACCAAACCGGAAAAACAATCCTTGCAAATTTTTTATGGATGTCAAATTGTCCTTTGAGGGCTTTGATAAAGATGTAGATGACGGCCGGAGCCACCAGGGTGGCGAGCACCGTATGGGTTCCCAAAATCAAAAAATAAATCGGGCGGATGATGCCTTCGCCGGTGAACTTGGTAGGACTTAATCCGAAGTAATAAGTGCGGATGGAATGATGACTTAAATAACTGATAAGAAATAAAGTTGACATCACAATCGCCGACATCATACATGCCCGATGTTTTTGGATCTCTTTATTTTTAATATAATAAAATCCAAAAATTAAAAGAACTCCGCTAGATGCGTTTAAAGTAGCGTTGAGATGCGGAAAAATTTCAAGAAGTTGCATAAATTTTATTTATAAAATCCCAACAGCAAAAATAATATTATCCATAACCCCCCGATAAAATGCCAATACCACGCAATCACTTTGGCAAACCATTGGCGCCTCAAGAGCTCTTCATCCTCTAAGGTTACAAATTGTGTTTTTAGTAAAATATAAATCAATGAAATGATTCCGCCGAAAATATGCACTGCGTGAACGGCGGTTAAAATATAAAAAAGTCCGGCATATGAATTACCGGTCGCATAAAATCCCCGGTTGACTAAATTAATCCATCCCAAAGTCTGCGAAGCAATAAAGACCATCCCCAAAATGCTGGTCACGATAAACCATTGGCGGGACTTTTTTTGCTCATTTTGTAAGAGATTATTTTTGGCGATTTCAAAACTAATACTGCTCAAAATAATGATCAAAGTACTGACCCAAATCTGGGCTGGTAAATTAAAAGGTTTCCATTCAAGTGCCCGATTCGTTGCCAAAACAACATAAGCGCCAAAGAGTGAACCAAAAGTCATCAAGACAATCAGCAAGATCAGTCCCATTCCAACTCGATATTTATCTGAATTGAATTTATCAGTTTGATCTTTTTTGTTTTCGTCAGACCGATCATCGCCACCGCCGCCGCCATGATTGCCGTTACTAGGGGTATTACCGCCACTAAATTTGCGCGAAGAAATTTTCTTTTTTTCGCTGGGTTCGGTATCCAACGATTCAATTGTTCCGACTTTTGTATCCATTAATGATTAATCACCATCAAACCGTAAACCAAAGGAAGATATATGACTGAAACTAATAATAATCTTCTGGCAGATTTATCTGTTTTGGCTCGGGCAGTTTTAATACTCTCCCACAAAAACCAAATACCCAACAAACTGGCTCCGACGAGATAAACCATCCCGGTTAATCCAACAAAAAAAGGAGCTAAACTGATCGGTAAAAGCATGCCGGCAAAAACTACAATTTGGCGAGCTGTCATTTTTCCCGTCGGTTCGACGACCGGCAGCATTAATATTCCGGCTTTGGCATACTGCTCACGATACAACCAGGCGATGGCCAAAAAATGTGGAAACTGCCATAGAAAAAGTAAGGCAAATAAAGCCAAAGCAGGTAAAGAAATCTCATTTGCCGAAGATGTCCAGCCCATCAACGGCGGCATCGCACCCGGTATCGCGCCAATTGCGGTAGAAGCTGAGGTTCTGGTTTTCAAAGGAGTATAAAGAAACACATAGCCCACGATCACGGTCGTCCCGAGAAATGCCGTGAGCGGATTAACCAGAAAGTAAAGGTATAATTCTGAAACCGCACACAGTAAAACTCCGAACACTAAGGCCTCGGTTCCCGATAGTTTGGCAGTTGGAAGCGGACGCATGGCAGTCCTCTCCATCAGGACATCAATTTTTCTTTCAACAAATTGATTAAGCGTTGCCACCCCAAAGGCCAGCAAGGTAATTCCTACCATCGAATTAACAAACAGCCAGATATCAAAAGTTTTCATTCCCAAATAAAAACCGGCAGCCGCTGTCAAAACCAACATCAACGCAATTCGCGGTTTGGTTAGTTCAAAAAAAGCAGAGGCTTTTACTTTGAGACCTAAGGTTTCAGTTTTACTCAATTCAATTACTATGTTTTCCATCTGGTATATTTCTGTATTTTCCAGAATAACTTGCCAAATGGAATTTTCCAACCCCTGAGGCTTAACCTTCTCTACTATTTTTCAAAAGCAAAACTTATTTTTAAACAGGTGACAAAGCGTTTGGGCTGGGTTATGATTTTATTAATTATTTAGAAATGGAAGAAATAAAAGAAATATTAGAGACTACCAAGCAGCCGAAAGCCAAAACTAAACGGGTTGATGAGCGTTTTTTAGATTTCATCAGTTCGGTCAGGTTCGGTCTGTTTTTACTAGGGATTTTGGTCATCCTGTCGGTCCTCGGGATGCTCATTGTTCAACAAAACGTCAATGGCTTTGATGCCTATTTTGCTTCGTTGATGCCGGCTCAAAAACTGGTTTACGGGACTCTGGGTATTTTTGACATCTATAATAGTTGGTATTACCGGGGAACTCTTTTAGTTCTTTCCCTGAATATTGTTTTTGCTTCGATTGACCACTTCCCCAAAGCCTGGCTTTATTTTTCAAAGCCAAAGACAGAAGCTACCAAGGCCTGGTTGTTGCATCAAAAACAAAACGCCACCGTCGAAATCAAAACCCAGGATCCAACCGAAAAAATCATTCAGGTTTTCAAAAAAAATGGTTACTCTAAACCGCAAATTACCGAAAAACCCGGACGGGTTATTATTTTTGGTGAAAGCGGACGGTACAACCGTCTAGGCGCTTATATTGTCCATGTGTCGTTGCTTTGTTTATTCCTGGGACATTTTGTAGCCAGTATCACCGGATTTGACGCAGATGTTCAATTTGAACTTGGCCAACAGAATAACCAAATTCAAATTATTCAATTTAATTTAGATAAACAAGAGCGATATGCCGCTCAATTGCCTTTTACCATAACCTGCACCGATATTCAGCAAACTTTAATTGATCCAAAAGGTTCAATTGATATTAACAATACCATGGATTGGCGCACCCAGATCAAAATTGACGATCCTGAAATGGGTTCAACTGTGGCTGATGTGAGTTTGAACAAACCTCACACATACAGGGGTTATCGTTTTTTTCAAGCTTCTGCGATCACGGTCGGCGCCGCCCGCACCATGACCATCGAAGTCACCCCTGAAAAAGGCGGCGGGCCGTCAAATATTACCCTCGCCCGTAATGGTGAAGCGGCATTGCCGGATGGAACCAAGTTAAAGTTCGAACAATTTTGGTCTGACTTTGTAGCCGGACAGCCTGAATCACCCACTAACGAATACAAAAATCCCGCAGTCAAACTGAAAGTTTTAGGAACTCAAGGCGAAACAAATGATGCCTACGCTTTTTTTAACCCATTACCCCCGGATGCCCCGATGGCAAAACCGGTTGGAGGTTATAAATTACGTTTGGTGAATTTTGAGAAATCACCCTTAGCTCACGTTTTATCTATCAAATATGATCCTTATAACGGACATTTTATCGCCTGGTATATTGGCGGGTTCGGGCTTATGTTTGCTTTATGTTTTGTCTTTTTTATTTCACATCAACGAATCTGGGCATTGGTTGAGGGCGAAAAAGTCATCCTTGGCGGAAACACCAATCGAAACAATTTGGCGTATTCTGATAAATTTACAAAAATAGTTAATGAATTGGCTTAAAATGTCAAAATAATTTTAGTTTAATGAGGTATCTATGTCACAAGTGTTAACTGCAAACGAAATTGGAGAAATTAAAGTAAATTCATCCTGGTTGAAGCATTTACCGACCATCCTGGTGATCGGCGGGGCATTTCTGATGATGTTTGCCAAATTTCAGGTGGGTGCCAACTTCATCTCTGACGAAGCCTTGATGATGCTCGCCCTGGCCAGTTACCTGTTGGCCGCCCTTTTTCATCTGACCAATCTTTACGCGCCATCGGGAATGGCCTTAAAAATTGGTTTGTGGACGGCCGCCCTCGGTGTATTTTTTAACCTTTCAAGCTGGTTAGTCCGGTGGGTTGATGCTTATCAACTTGAAATCGCCAAATTACACGAAAGCGGAAATATGCTAACCCCGTGGTTTTTCAGATATGTCCCTTTTGCCAATTTATATGATTTGAGCGTGGCGTTTGCATTCGGCGCGGGTTTTGCCACGCTGCTCATTGCCAAGCGAAAAGACTTTCAGTTCTTAGCTGCATTTTCGCTTCCCCTGGCCGCCTTGATACTCACCTTAGCCCGTTTTATTGGTGCAGAAATGATTGACCTTCCGCCGGTCTTAGATTCTTACTGGAGGCCTATTCACGTCGGAGTCGCATCAATTAGTTACGGAATCACCTTGGTTTGTTTCGCGATTGCGGTTATTTATCTCTTAAAAGACCGAGTAAAAGTTGAAGCCATGGCAATTTGGGCTTCGATTTTTGCGATTGCAGTGATTGGCACAATTAGCAAGTTCTCGGTGTTTACTGAAGGGGTTTATCGTTCAGGTTTATTTTTGCCGAACACCCCAAAACCTATGAATGCCATGTTTAGACTCGATATTCCATATGTCGGGATTGCACTGGTTATCGCAGGTGTTTTATGCTTGGGCACGATCATCAGTTTTTTGACCTATCTCAATCAAAACAACGAATCTGCCAAGAAAATTGGTCATTTATTCCTCAAACTTTCGCTGATTGCCCAAATTATTGCGGTCGTGTTTTGGATTTCCGGGGTCAGAACAATTAATGATGTCAATCTTCGGCTGAATCAACAACTGGCTCAGAACTCAAGTCAACTCAATACAGTCGGCAAAGAAATAGCCTCCCGGCAGGGCTTAAGCGCTCAGGAAATTATGCAGATCTCAAATGCTCAATTTGAGGGGGCGGGACTCGAGTTTCTGCAACAGCGGGGCAGTCAAATGTATCTGAGTTTCGGCACAAATCCAGTCGAATTCTCAGGAATTCTGACGGCGTTGGCCGGAATCTTTTTCGTCATACTTTTTAGTTTCAAAACCGAAACTTTGCGGGAAAGATTGCCGAGTTTAGACCTGCTTGATAGTTTGATGTATAAAACTGCGAGTTTGGCCTTTGCCGGATTGGCCATGCTTTTGATTACCGGCGCTATTTGGGCTAATGAATCCTGGGGCCGACCCTGGGGATTCGATTCAAAAGAAACCGGGGCTCTGGTCGCCTGGCTGACTTATGGATTGTTTCTGCATTTGCGAATTTCGCGGGGAATGACAGGTAGAAGCTCGGCATATTTTGCCATTATCGGATTTTTCTTTGTTATTTTTACCTATTTGGGGGTTAGTTATTTACTCCCTGGTTTACATAGTTACGCATAAATCTGTGGGCGGAGGTCAGCACATTCAATTTCTGTTGACCTCGGTTTTTTTCCCTGTCCACTAAATATATGAAAAAAGATAATATTTTATTTACTATCATTGGACTTTTAGCCGGCTTAATTATTGGTTTTATTGCCACTAATAACTATAACCGTCAGGTTTTGGTGTCTGAGTTTCAATCTCAACAAAATAAACCTGCCCTCAATCAACAAAACCCCGGCGCTTCAGTTCCGGCTGTCGCCGAGGCCATCGAAAAAGCCGATAAGGATCCTGGTAATTTTGAAGCACAGGTTAATGCCGGTGAAATGTTTGATCGCATCAATAATTTTGACAAAGCAATTATATATTTTGAAAAAGCTCACAAAATCAAACCGGATGACTATCAGGCCATCGTCAAATTAGGGAACTTAAACTTTGAAATAAGAAAGTTTGATGAAGTTCAAAAATGGTATGAAATGGCCTTGGCTAAAAAATCCGATGATTTCATGGTACGGGCCGATTACGGTTTGAGTTTTTTCCTGCGCGAACCAAAAGATGTTGAGCGTGCCATCAAAGAGTATAAATCTGCCCTCGCCGTTAATCCAAATTATGAAGCGGTTTTGCAGAATTTAGCAGTTGCTTATAGCGAAAAAAAGGATTCAGCAGGCTTAAAGGACACAATTTCTAAACTGGAAAAGGTTAATCCAAATAATCAAATTATCCAAAAATTGAAAGAATAAGATTATTCAACCGAGATCTTGGCAATTTCTAAAAATGAATATTTCCCGACCGAACCATCTTTATTGATGATGGTCAAGATTCCTTTGTCCACGCCAAATTTTAAAACTTCACTTAAAGGTCGTTCAATTTTTGAACCATCTTTGAAATCCACTACTAACCGAACAGTTTCGAGAGCTTTGGCCAATTCTTCGGCTTTTGTGTTTTTGGGTTTGATGGGTTCAGGTTTATTTACTTTGGTAGTTGTTCCCTTTTTATTTGAGACTTTTGGTTTGGT
>JANOEF010000841.1:0-11098 GCA_031413075.1 Acidobacteriota bacterium
CGCGGGTGCTCGATTACGCCCGAGCTGATTTCGACCAAACGCACACCTTTAACGTTAATGCCATTTATCAATTGCCTTTTGGTAAAGGAAAAATGTTCCTTAATCAAGGCGGCATCGTGGATAAGATCATTGGCGGCTGGGAAATCTCAGGGTTGGCCCAAATGGGTTCCGGAGCACCGATCACAATTCTGGATGGCCGCGGCACTATTAACACGGCGTCGGGAAGACAAACTCCGAACTCAAATTTGACCAATGCTGAGATTCGGGCACTTCAGGTCTTAACTGAAGCAAACGGAAAGATCTACTGGATCAATCCATCCGTCATCAACGCAGCCACCAATCGTGCATCGGACGGATATATTACCCCTTCGAGTCCAAACGTTGCTTTTACCGGACAAGTTTTCTTTAATCCGGCAGAGGGCACCACCGGAAACGTGGGACGCAGTATTTTCAATGGTCCGAGGTTCTTCACTATGAATGCTTCACTATTGAAAAACGTGAGGTTCACGGAAACCATGAAGGTTCAACTGAGAATGGAAGCATTCAACGTTTTGAACAACGTCAATCTGTTGGCGAATACGCAATTTCCGAATATCACATCTCCTGTTTTTGGGCAGGTTACCGCGGCCGGCGCGGCTCGCTCAATGCAGTTTGCCTTTAGATTTGAATTCTAATTTCGGTTAAACCAATACTTTGAGGCGTTGTCTTGACCAAAGGCAACGCCTCGTTTTTGTTTTGCAACCAATTATTCTGTATATTCTGTAATAGTATGGTAAAAAAAGGTTCAGTTCTGATTGTTGATGACGAAGAAATTATGCGCGATGTTCTGGAAACCATCCTTTCCGGCGCAGGGTATAAAACGGATCTCGCGAAAACCGGCGAAGAAGCCCTCGAAGCGTATAGCCAAAAGCCGTATGACGTGGTTTTAATGGATGTTTCGATGCCCGGGATGGGCGGACTTTCAACCCTTGAAGAACTTATCAAATTCGATGACGAAGCCGTCGTCCTGATGATCACGGCTTTTGCTAATTTTGAAACCGCAATCTCCGCCTGGGAAAAAGGCGCGATGGGCTGCATCCGCAAACCGTTTCAAAATGAGCAGATTCTGACGATGATCGCCCGCGGAATCAAAAAACGCCGCAAAGAAGAAGAACGGGTCACGCTGCGTCAGGCGATGACCCGGTTGGTTAAACGGGACGCCATCATCGGACGTTCAACCCTCATGGAAAATGTTTTTGCATTGGTGGACCGGGTTGCACCGGCCCGTTCGACCGTGCTCATCAGCGGAGAGTCCGGGACGGGTAAAGAATTAGTTGCCAAGGCGATTCACGAATCCAGCCCTCGAGCCGATAAAACTTTTGTCGCCGTTAATTGTTCGAATATTCCTTCGGAATTATTAGAGAGTGAGCTTTTTGGGCATACTAAGGGAGCCTTTACCGGAGCCATTGCGGTCAAGAAAGGTCTTTTTGAAGTGGCGGACGGCGGCTCGATCTTTTTGGACGAAATCGGCGACCTCCGGCCTGAAACTCAAGTCCGTCTGCTCCGCGTGATTCAGGAGCGCGAATTTACCCCGATCGGCGAAACCAAACCGACCAAAGTTGATGTCCGAATCATTGCCGCCACTAATGTTGACTTAAAAGAAGCAGTCAGAAACGGAACTTTCCGCGAAGATCTATATTACCGGCTGTCAGTGGTGCCGCTCGAACTCCCGCCGCTGCGTGACCGACGCGAAGATATTTTGCCCCTCGCCCAACATTTTATTCGCAAATATAACGAAGAAAACGGGCGCATCATCACGGAGCAAATGTCGCCCGAGGTGCTTTCACTGCTTGAAAATTATTATTACCCGGGCAATGTCCGCGAGCTGGAAAATATCATCGAACGAGCTGTCGTGATTGCTCCGACTGATGAAATTACGGTTGAATGTTTGCGGGCCGAAGTCCAAAACCCGGATCTGGCGCGCGCGATGATGAGCGACAGCGAAGGATTTTCTTCGGATATTGATATTTCGCGCGGAGTCAATTTTTATGACGAAGTCCGCAAGTTCGAAATGGATTTGATCCGGCGAGCCTTAGAACAAACCGGCGGGCATCAATCCCGGGCGGCCCGACTCCTCGGGCTCAATGCGACCACGCTCAATTCGAAGATCAAAACCTACAACATCAGTTTGAGAATTTAGAACCCTAGCCCCAATGCACCATTAACCATGGATAATGGACAATGGACAATGGACAATGGACAATAAAGAAAACCCCAAAACCAAATTTGCTCAATTATTTGCAAGCTTTTCTTTATTTTCAAAATGTCGCAAAACTTTTGCTGACCTGCATATGTCCAAATTCTGTTCGGTCAAAACCTTGTTTTTGGCGCGGTGAATGATTTAGAATAGTAAAAAATCGAATAAAATCTAAAGGTCAGAACAGATTCGGTTATTGAATTAAAGATAGAGGTGTAAATGGAATATAAAAAGATTGCTAAACATTTTGCTTTGATGCTGGTCATGACGGTAGTTGCGTCGGCTCAAACCCCGACTCCGACTCCGAATCCCAGTCCAACGCCAAATGTGGTTGGCGAGGTAACTGTTATCGCTTCGCGAGCTAATGTTGATCCGGCTTACCAGGAAATTAGAAGAAATTCTGATGATTCAAATGCGTTTAGCGGCGAATATGCAATCGTCAATAATTTGACGTTGAAGCGTGATGCGGGCATTTTTACACTTCAAAGTGGTGAGGTGTATTTCCTAAAAGAGGCCCAGGGTAAAAGAACAGGTGCCGTATTTTTTGGTGAGGGCGAACTTACACTGACCCCTCCGGTGGATTCGGAAAAGCAAATGCTCAATTTTTTTATTGAATCGAGCGAGGTCAAAGAGAGATTTTCCGGTCTGGTCATGTTTTTCACGGATGAAACTTTCGATGAGATAAAATCCTCACCAAATGTCGAAATGAGCACCAACGGTTCTCAATCGGGCAAGGCTCGGGATGATTTTAGAGAAAAAGAAAGCCTGCTTAAAAATACTTTTCGATTCAATATGACTTCCCGCATTTTGATGGATGTTTATTCACCCCCCAAAAGAGGTTTCTTTACTGCCTTTATTGATGGGAAAAAATACAGCAAATTGCTATACCAGCTTGACCCCCTGGGGATTCAGGATATTTATCCTGAACAGGTTTCGCTTCGCGATTATGACAGCAATAGCGGCGGACTATGGGTCGCTTTTCACCTGGCGGAGGAATACCAAAAAGGGACTGCGACGAGTTCGGCGGATCGGCGTATTTTTGATCTGCTGAGTCACGACATTGACATTACTGTCAAAGGTGAAAGGATTTTTGCCTCCGATAAAATTAAGATGGCATTAAAAACTGCCGGTCAAAGAGTTTTGCCATTTGAACTATATCCGACTCTAAAAGTTAAACGGGTTACTGATGAAAACGGAAAAGAGATCGACATTATCCAGGAAACTAAAAGTAGTGACCGAGATTTAGCCGTTATTCTGCCCGAAACCCACGAAGTTGGAAAAAACTTCATCTTAAATTTTGAATATGAAGGCGGAGATGTCGTCGAAGGTAAAGGCACGGGAAATTTTATTCTCAATCCGTCAGCACGGGGGAGCTGGTATCCGGCCAATGGCAGTATCAGATTTGGGTTGGATCAAGCGACGTTTGATATAAATTTTCGATTTCCTAAGCAGTTGACCATGATTGGAGTTGGTCAATTAATTGATGAAAAGATTGAAGGAGATCAAAAAATAGCTAAATGGTCAACCAAAGGCGTCGAAATGAAAGTTGCCGGATTTAATTATGGCGATTTTAAGCGTAAAACAATTAAAGACGAGGTGACGGGGTATGAATTGGAAGTTTTAGTCAATACGGACGTTCCCGAAGAAATCAAATCACTTCAAAATAGGATTTTGGAATATGAGAGTCGTCGTCAATCAGATCGAATCCCAACCAATACCGAAACCATTCGCGGAGGTCGCTCCTCAGGTTTAACCCTTGGAGCTTTTTCAACTTCAAGTATGTCCGACTATGTTTTGACCGAAGCGCAAAACTCGACCAGGATTTACGATGCTTATTTCGGGAAACTGCCGTTTAATCGGGTAGCCATGACTCAACAGCCAAATACCTTTTTTGGGCAGGCTTGGGCAACTCTCATTTATATGCCGTATATGGCATTTGTCGGTGAAACGATGCGCGTCCAATTGTTCGGGATTCGCGGGGGAACAAGTGAATTTTGGCGCGAAGTAGCAGCGCACGAAGTGGCCCATCAATGGTGGGGACATACCATTGGTTGGACTAGTTATCGAGATCAATGGATGAGCGAAGGTTTCGCTCACCTTTCAACCTCGCTGTATGTTCAGTTTGTCAGAAAAGACATTGATAAATTTAATGAGTTTTGGGAAGAACAAAGAGAATTAGTGGTTGAGCCTTCAGCGTCAACCAACGGGATCAAGCCTTACACCGTCGGACCCGTTACACAGGGCTTTCGTTTAAGTACACCGAAAACCGTAGGCGCTTATCGACGTCTGGTTTATCCAAAAGGGGCGTATATCCTGCATATGCTCAGGATGATGATGATGGACAGAAAAACAGGCGACACCAAATTTCAAGCGATGATGCGGGATTTTATCAAAACTCATTACAACAAAGGCGCAACTACCGAAGATTTTAAGGCAATTGTTGAAAAACATATTACGCCCGCTATGGATATTGATAAAAACGGGAAGATGGATTGGTTTTTTGACCAATGGGTTTACGGCAAAGAAGTTCCGGCCTACAAACTTGAATATAATGTCAAAAACGAATCAGGAAAATACATTCTTTCCGGTAAAATTACGCAATCCGGCGTTTCGGATAATTTTGCTATGATCGTTCCGCTTTATCTTGATTTTGGTACCGGGTGGGTTTCTGCCGGAAACGTCACGATTGTCGGAAATAAATCTTTTGATTTAGGTAATATTCCCTTAGCTAAAGAACCCAAGAAAGTAGCAATTTGTGCTTTGAGTGATGTTTTGGCGACCAAAATTGAAAATGTGAAAAAATAGAATAAAATCCGTCTTTTAAGGCGATTGAATTTCGTTGATTCTTTTTATTCAGATTTCTAAAGTAAATCCGAAAAAATAGATTTTCAGTCGGTTTATTGATAATATTTAATTTAAAAGAGATAGCGAATTTTTCTCACCACTAACATTTTTTTAATCTGTTGAGAAAGACCTGATATAACTTTACCTGCCATATTTGTTTGCCGAGAATCAAATGTTCATCTAATTAAGATCAAATTCAGTTTTGCTTTTGGTTCGACTGGTAATAGTGGAAATACCATATTTTAACGACTTCGGGGTGAGGTGTTAGTTAGCGTGAAAGACGCTAAACAATGATTAATCCGTTATTTAACTCTATAGTTAAAAGTTATGATTTTTCAATTTTGATTCGACTCACTAAATTACTGATAGAGCCTTGCTTTTCAAGCCAAATAAATGATTAAGTTGAAAGGAACAGTTCTTGCCTCACTGATGGATAGTTCAACTATATTTTTTGGCTCTCGAACATTTAATCAACAAAACTTAGGAGTAAATATGCGACTAGACATGAAATTTATGACAAATACTAAAACTATCAAAATGACATCATTGCTCGTGCTAATGATGCTCACTTTGATATTTCCTACTTTCGTTTCAGCTCAAGAATATTCAGCTGTCACGGGAATTGTGACTGATTCAGGCGGTGCGGTTATTCCGGGTGTTAAGGTCACTCTTTTAGACACTAAAACTGCAAAAGAATTAACCACAACTACAAATAACCAGGGTGTTTATACCTTTAACAATGTGTTCCCGGGAGATGGATATAGATTATCTTTCACCGCTCAGAATTTTCAGACGCTAAACTTGAATGAGGTTAAACTTGGTGTCGCCCAAACCGAAACTCAAAATGTTCAATTAAATCCGGGGCAAGTTACCGAAACAGTTGAGGTTACCTCGACCAGCGGCGACGCAACGTTGAACACTACCGATGCCAGTATTGGTAATGTCATCGGAAAACGACAGTTGCGCGAATTACCGATTCAATTCCGGGGTAATCCGGCATCACTTTTAAGCTTGCAGCCCGGCGTCGTTGGAAATAATGTTGGAACCGGTGCATCAAACCGCGTCGGGTCGGTGACAGGTTCACGCGCCGACCAGGGCAATATTACGATTGACGGTATTGACTCTAATGATCAGGCTTCTCAGCAAGCATTTCAAACTGTCGGAAATCTCCCGATTGACTCGGTTCAAGAATTTAGAGCAGTTTCGACCAATCCGGGGGCATCCGATGGACGGAGCAGCGGTGGGCAAATTCAAATCAGTACCCAGCCCGGAACCAATGATTTTCACGGTTCTTTACGGGAATACACTCGTACTGAAAAGACCGCGGCTAATTCCTTTTTTAATAATCGAAATGGAATCGCCAGACCAAGATTAAGAAGAAACCAATTCGGCGGCAGTATCGGCGGACCTTTGCCATTCTTTAATTTCGGTGAAGGCGGACCAATGTTCACCAGTGGAAAAGATAAACTTTTCTTTTTCTTTGATTACGAAGGTCGTCGAGACCGCTCTCAAGCAACTCAGGCTATTGCTGTTCCACTCAGTCATTTCAGAAATGGAACGATCGGATACATCAACAATAATGCCGGTTGCACCTTTCAAAGCCGTCTGGACACAACGCCAAGTTGTATCTCATTCGCGAACCCGGCAACTGTTACAGCACTTGATCCTCGGGGAGTCGGTATAAATCCAGCCCTTTTATCCTTTATTCAGTCGCGATATCCGGTGGCGAACGATGTTTCCGGTGGAAATGGAATAAATACCGGGCTTCACAGATTTAATACTCCGGTCACCAGGGATGAAAATACCTACACCACCAGAATTGACTTTAACTTAAATAAAGATCATCGACTTTTTGCCAGAACAACCATTACCCGCCGGGATTCAGTTAATACGATTGCCTTATTTCCGGGCGATGCCCCTGCTGTAGGGTTCAAAGATAAAAGTTATCAATGGGTGGTCGGGCATAGTTGGAATATAACTTCAACTCTCTTTAATCAGGCAACCATTGGTGTTTCAAATCAAGTATTTGCCTTCCCGCCAACAGCATCTCCGGCATTTCCAAACAGTTATACTTTCGGTGGAGGCTTAACCTCACCCTATCCAGGCCAGAGTTTTCAAGATCGTGATGTCTTTACGCCGACCATTCGTGATGATATGTCATGGGTTAGCGGAACTCATACCGTTCAATTCGGCGCACAGATCAAACCGATTCGTCAAAAGTCAACTCTCATTAATGACTTCAATTTTGTCGGTCTTGGCATTGGCGGCCTTACGACTACCTTAAACAGTACATTGCGTCCGGCGAATATTCTTTCAACCAGCAGTACATCTCGCGGCATCTGGGATTCTGCATTTCCCTTTATGCTCGGAAGAATCGCAAGTTTATCAACGAACTTTAACTACAACACCGCCGGTGTTGCACAAGCTCCGGGAACCGGCAAAAAACGCAACTTTGCGTATAACGAGTATGAGTTCTACGTTACGGACAATTGGCGCATTCGTAATGATTTAACGCTTAATCTGGGAGTGCGTTATTACTACTATCCGGCTCCATATGAAGTCAACGGATTTCAAGCCGGCAATGATGTGGATTACGATGCCTTAATTGCCAAGCGAATTGCAAACGGTGCAGCCGGTATCAGCGGACCCAATGCTGAACCACTTTTGAAATATACCCTCAATGGAAAGGTAAATAATGCCAGTCCATTATACAAAACGGACACCAATAATTTTGCTCCGAGAGTTGGGTTTGCCTATAACCCTTCATTTAGGGGAGGTGTCTTGGGTGCTTTGTTTGGTGAAAGAAAAACCGTTTTACGAGGCGGGTTTTCCGTTGTTTATGATCGGGTTGCCGGTGCTGTAGCTTTTATCCAGGACCAGGTATCCTACATCTTTGATAATAGTGCATCACGCAGCTTTGGTAGCCTAAGCCCAAACACAGCGTTATTTAATGATCCGAGATTTCAGAGTCTCGCTGTTTTACCTGTTTCAAACACGCCGCCAACGATTGCTAATCCATTTACACCGTTCGGTAATGACGGGTTAGCATCCCAGGAATTCAATTACGCTGTCGCTCAAAACTTTGAGATTCCCTATTCGTATCAATGGAGTTTTGGAGTTCAACGGGAATTACCGGGTAATTTCCTACTTGATGTCTCATATGTTGGTCGGAAGGGTAAAAAACTTTTCTCTCAAGCCGATGCGGCTCAAATTATTGACTTTAAGGATAATGCATCAGGCCAATCTATGATCGCTGCATTCAATGCGGTTCAGGCTCAAATTAATAGCGGCAGCCCGATCACCTCGCAACCATGGTTTGAAAATCAGATAGGATCTGCGGCGCTGGCTAACTACGGCGGTGGTTGCAACATTTTTGGTGTAGCTAATTGTACTCAGGTTGTTAGCAATTTTTTTGGAAGCCTTGTCCAGATTGGGGATACTTCTGATACAGTTCAAGCCTTGTATGCGAACGCGCTCTTAAATCCGAATGTTGGCATGAGTTCGCAATTCGCAGTTAATGCATACATTACAAATCTTGGTCAGTCTGACTATCACGGAATGTTGGTTAGTTTGCAAAAGCGTTTTTCAAAAGGCTTTGAGTTTGACCTTAATTATACACTTTCCCATGGTATTGATAATCAATCGTCAATTACCAATACCGTCACCGGCGGTTTGGTTTACGATATCAGAAACTTAAGGGTTGGTCGGGCGAATGCTGATTTTGATATTCGGCATTTGATGAATGCCAACGGGATTTGGGATCTACCGATCGGTCGCGGAAAATTCCTCGGTGGCAATATGCCAAAATGGGCTGACGCGGTAATCGGTGGTTGGACGCTTTCCGGTATTATGACATACCGTTCAGGGCTTCCGATGACTTCTGCAACCGGTTCATATTCGGTTGGATTCTTTACTGATACTCCGGCTGTCTTGAACGGAAGCACTTCAGCCTTCACGCAAAACATTAGGAACGAAGGAACGGGTATCCAATTCTTCAGCGATACGACGGCAGTTCTTAACGCTTTGCGTTTTCCAACCCATGGTGAAAGCGGAAACCGAAATATTTTCCGCAGTCAGCACTATATGAATATGGATGTGGCGGTTTCAAAGAAATTCAAAATGCCCTGGTCTGAAAGCCATCGTCTGACATTCCGGGCTGAAGCCTATAACTTAACGAATTCCAATTTCTTTGGTTTTCCTAATTTAACACTTAATTCGGCAACATTTGGTCGAATTACAGGGTCTGCGAATTCACCTCGCGAACTTCAGTTTGCGCTCCGTTACGATTTTTAATCGAAACAAATGGTGAAATATATTTAGAGAAGGCTTTGACACCTTCTCTTTTTTTGTCCGAATTCTTCAGACTCGTGTTAGAATTTTTTCGATGGCTTCG
This sequence comes from Acidobacteriota bacterium, assembly GCA_031413075.1. GTDB lineage: Bacteria > Acidobacteriota > Blastocatellia > Pyrinomonadales > Pyrinomonadaceae > JAIBCC01. The sequence goes on from JANOEF010000841.1 coordinate 9,474, forward strand.
AATGTTTCCAATTCCTCTTTGGCTCTCACTCCGCTCGGCGCAGGTGATTTGATTGACCGTGCGGTTCGTTTTTACCGCCAAAACTTTTGGACCTTTGTCTGGATCGCTTCGCCGCCGATTCTGATCGGTACCCTCTTTTCGATTGGTTGGACGATGCTTGGACGGGAACTTTTTAATATCAGTTCAAATGACCGGGGCGAAGAAATGGTGGCATCTGTTTTTTTCAACTTTATTGGCGGGTTATTTATTCTCTTTTTTGAAGGCGTGGCTACCTTGACCGTAATGGGCGGAGCTTCGCGCAATTTTGTCCGGCACATTTTGTTCGGCGAACCGATTACTTTTCGCGCGACTTTTGCCAATGTTTATTCGCGGCTCGGCGGATTATTGGTGGCCTCGCTGTTTATAGTTTTTCTTTTAGGGATTTTCGGGATCTTTGTTTTTTACGTCGGACTCCTCATTTTAGCGTTAGTGGTTGGGCTGATTGTCCTCGGGCTTAACGCAGTTCCGGCCCTGGCAATCATTTTTTCGGTCGCTTTAGGCGGCGTCATTATTTTCGGAACCGGCTGGCTTTTCTTTTTGGTTGCTTCGCGCTTTGCTTACATTCCGCAAATTATGCTGGTCGAAGGGCAGGGCGTCGGCTCGGCCATCGCGAGAAGCACGAGCCTCGCCAGCGGAAATGTCAAAAGAATTTATGCCCTCTTTGTTTTTACGCTGGTGGCTATCTATTCGGCCCTGCTGCTTTTTTACGTCCCGCTCAGTTTTTATGCCGGCTTGAACGGAATTGAGGTTTTTCGCTTTGACACCGATGCGCTCCCCGCCTGGTATATTATCGCTAATCAAGTTATTTCACAGGTCAGTCTAATTTTGCTGATGCCGATTTGGATGATCGGATTATGTTTGCTGTATGTGGATGAGCGCGTCCGGCACGAAGGCTATGACATCGAATTGATGGCGGCCCGGAATCTCGGTGAAATCCCCGCAGTGCCGACTCAATATGCAAATCCTCTGCAACCTGCGTTGTCAAACACCCCACTTTTTGAACCACCGCTGCCGCCCGCCAAGTCAGGAATAACTACCCTTGGTTTGAACCGATAATGATGGAGACCGAAAGATTAGTTTTGAGGCTCTTTCAAACGGCAGACCGGGATGATTTTATCCGGCTTTTTACCGATCAAACGGTGATGAAATTCGTGGATACCGGAGTTTATTCAATCGAAAAGGCCGAAAATCTCTGGCGCAAATTAACCGAAGAATTTTACCCGAACGGAATCACGACAATCTATGGGGTTTTTGCCAAAGACGACGGACGTCATCTCGGAACCGCCTCGATTCGCCCACGTCCCGAAAAGAACGATGAATGGGAAATCACTTATATTTTGAAACCGGACGAATGGGGCCAAGGCTACGCGACTGAAATTGCCCGAAAACTGATCGAATTCGGATTCAATGAATTAAATCTGGAAGCAGTTTTGGCCACCGTTGATACCGATCATCTGGCTTCGATTCACGTTTTGGAAAAAGCCGGAATGAAACATTTTCGGGATGAATATGACGAGCAGGGCAAGTTTTATGTCTATCGAAGAAGTGAGCAGTGAGCAGTAGGCAGTAAGCAGTAAGCAGTAAGC
>JANOEF010000842.1:0-9979 GCA_031413075.1 Acidobacteriota bacterium
GCGCAGGTACGCCTCCCGAGCGGCGACCGGGTCGCCAGCGAGTTCGAGCAGGTGCGCCCGTACCGCGTCGAGGCGGTGGGAATGCTCGACCGGAAGGGACGCAGGGCGGGCTCGAATGTTCAAAGGGTGATAACTCGATTACCTTTCTTGGGTTTTATAAAGAAACCTTTGGCTTATGGAAAGCTTCTTTGGATGGTTCGGCGCCGATGCCGCTCCCCGCTACCACTCGTTTTCGTCCGGCAATTTCACCCGACGGTAAAATGATGGCCTATACCTACTGGGATTCTTCGAAAAATCAAATGTCTCAGGAATTAATTGAATTCATTACGCCTCAGCCCGGAACCCTGCAAACTAGAACTATTGACCGCTTTAATCTGCCTCTCACAGCAGTTGGCGAATACGGACAGAATGAACCTTCGATGCGTTGGACAAAAGATGGTAAAAATCTTTCATTCATCAATGAAGAAAAAAGTGTTGAAAATATTTGGTTGAAGCCTTTGAAGGGAGACAAACTACAAAAAGTAACGCATTTTACCGAAAATTCTATCTTTCGTTATGATTGGAATTCTGATGGTAAAAAAGTTGCAATCACGCGATATTCAACCACCAGCGATGTGGCGGTGATCAAAGCAACCAAGTAATAAAACGCAGGAATCTTTTGAACTCCTGCGTCTCTTTCTGCTCGTTCACCCAACGAGACTGGCTTCTCGTCTTTCGACCAGAACTGTTATTTACTTTTTGACGGCAACTGCGATTTGTTGAGGCTTGGCATTTTTGGCCTCTAATTCATTGCCCACACCTTTTCGAGCATTTTTTTCGGCTTTTGATTCATAAAGCCCACGTCCGGCGGTAGCCCGAGTGGCAAAGATCTGCCGTAAAAAATATTGATTGCCGTAGCGATTGAAAACGACTTTTTCAGTATCCGCGGAATTTGTATCTTGAATAGTGACGGGCGTTTGCGCTAGCACCTGAACCTGACCATCTTTATTTCGAAGCATAAAGATATTGTTCTTGAGCCGTTGAATTTCATATTTCCCGGCCGCTAGTCTTTCATTTCCGACGTGAAAATTAAAAGGTATCTCAACTGACAGCGATCCGGATTGGGCCGCCGCTGACTGGTTTGAAAAAAATCCAATAATGACAAATAAAAACGACATGACAAATAACTTAAAACTTTGCTTTCTCATAATATGTTCTCCTTTTAGAATGACCTTGATGATTCCATCACTGATCCCTATGGCGAAACTCGTGCCAAAGCCGATTGATGCTTTAACGAATATCTGTAAATGTTGCAAATAATAAAGAATATAGTTTTGGCGGAATTAAAGAGGCGGCTCAAATGATTAAAAAGTAATGAGAAAAGCAATCCGAAAAGATAGTCCGACTATCCGAAAAGATAGTTTGAAAAAATTGGATTTGATACTAAACTCAATGTGATGGAAAAAATTTCGATTATTGAAGGCAAGAACAAAGGCGAAATATTTGAACTGATTGAGGTTGAAACGTTTCTTGGCCGGGAGAGTAACAATCAGATCGTGATTAAGGATTCGTCCGTCTCGCGGCGGCATTGTTCCATCAAGAACTACGACGGACAGTTTTTTATCAACGATCTACAAAGCTTGAACGGAACTTTTGTCAACGACCAAGCGGCCAAAAATCATTTACTACAGGACGGTGATAAAATCCGGGTTGGCGATTTTGTCTTTTTGTTTGAAGGTCGAAGTCTCAATAATCGATCCGTTACGACCACCATCTATTTTGACAAAAGCCGAATTGATCTATCCAAATCGCTCCAAATCAGTCTCGAAGAAGTCGTTGGCGCGATGGCCCGGGATTTGTCGGCACTTTTGAAAATTAGTGCCAAAATAAACTCTCTGAGAAAAATTGAAACTCTTCAAACTGAACTGCTTAACGAAATTTTTGAGGTCATTCCGGCACAGTCAGGGGCGATTTTGATGATTGATGAAAATGAGGATGTCGCCGATGTTTTCGGACTAAATCTGGATAGCGGAAATACCGATCTGACCATCAGTCAAACGATTACCAGTCAGGTTTTTAATGAAAAAAAGGCGGTTCTGGCAAATGAAGTGGCGATAAATCAAAACCTTTCCGGGGCCGAAAGTCTTTTACAATCGCGGACTTCATCTGTTTTGTGTGCTCCGATGACACTTTTTGAAAAGAGCATCGGCGCAATCTATCTGGCAACTTCGCGGGAAAGAATTTCATTTGACGAAAGCCATTTACGATTCTTAACGGCGGTGGCGGCCATATCGGCGGTGGCCATTGAAAACGTCAAAAATATTGAATTTTTGGAAAAAGAAAATTTGAGGTTGCGTGAAGAAACGCTCTTTTCTAAAAATATGCTCGGGAAAAGCGCAGCCATCAAAAAAGTATTGGCGTTTATCGGCAAAGTTGCAACCAGTGATACAACGGTTTTAATCACGGGCGAAAGCGGTACCGGCAAAGAACTGGCAGCCCGGGCGATTCATCTTAATAGCCGAAGATCTGAAAAACCTTTTGTGGCTATCAATTGTGCGGCATTGAGCGAAAATCTTCTCGAATCAGAGCTTTTCGGACACGAGCGCGGTGCCTTCACCGGTGCCGTCGCCCAAAAGCCGGGAAAAATCGAACTCGCCAATTACGGCACGCTCTTTTTGGATGAAATTGGGGAAATGGGTTTGTCTCTCCAGACCAAACTTTTGCGGGTTTTACAGGAGCGCGAATTTGAAAGGGTCGGCGGCCTCAAAACCCTCAAGGCCGACATTCGTCTGGTGACGGCCACCAATCGGGACTTGGAAAGCGAAGTAAAAAACGGAAATTTCCGTCAGGATTTATTTTATCGGCTTAATGTCGTGCGGCTGACCATGCCGGGGTTGCGCGAACGGAAAGAGGATATTTTGTTGCTGGCAGAAAGTTTTACGGAGAAATTTGCCGCGAAAATCAATCGGCGAGTGCGCGGAATTTCGGCTAAGGCCAAGAAACTATTACTTAATTATGATTTTCCGGGAAATGTCCGCGAACTTGAAAACGTCATTGAACGGGCCATTGTGCTCGGCGACAGTGATTGGATCTTGCCCGAAGATCTGCCCGAAACTCTGTGGGAAACCGCTGATTTTGGGCGTCAAAGCGACCAACTGAATTATCACGAATCGGTGCAGGCTCGCAAAAAAGAGCTCATTCTTCGGGCCTTTCAAGCGGGGCAGGGAAGTTATGTCGAAACCGCTAAAATTTTAGATGTCAATCCGAATTATCTGCATCGGCTGATTCGTAACCTGAATATCAAAGATGAGTTAGAACAATATTTTAAGGCAAAATCTCCTTAATCGCGTTTTGAAAACTGGCGGCTTTCCGCTGTGCTCTTTTGACCTCGGGATGATCTTTGCCAAATTTATTTTGCACCGTCCACAGATCGGTTTCGAGCTGATTTTTTCTGACTAACAATTTTCCCAGCGCCAGCGTCAATCGGGAAGCCTCCGGTTGCCTCAAAAGACTGGCCAGATCTTTGCTGATTAAACCCAGTTCATACCGAGATTCTTTTAATTTCGGATATTCTTCGGTATAAGAAACTAAAAAACTCTCGATATCTGATTCGAGTTCGGCCTTGCGGAGCAGGAGTTCGGCATAGGCGGGGGTGGCTTTGACCGCTTTGGTCTGGTCGGTCTTTTGCGCCAAACTGAATTGACTAAACAATAAAACAAAAAAGCTGATTAAAAAGATTCGGTAAAATTTCATTTGGTTACTCGCCATCCACATCAAACGATCTGGGGTCTAAGTTTTGGTTAAAAAGGAAACTTGAGAATTGAAATTTCCATTCAAATTCGCTTGTTTCTCTTCCTTCCAGTAAAAGATGAATCCGGTAGTTGTGCGGAACATTTAATTCATTTTCCAGGCTGTAATCGGAAAATTCTTCGATCAAAGTATGCCGCGACTCGGACTGCCGGCTGGAATTATCAACCGAACGACCTTGTGCATTACTGGATTGGATTCCTTGTGCGGCGGAATAGTTCATGCGGTATTCGGTGCGAATATGATGGAAAGTTTTGGTGTCAAAAAAGAATTTGATGTTTGCGTCCGAACCGCGTTTGGGTGAATATTCCAAAACGTAAAACTCTTTTTTGTTGATTTTCTTCTTTCCGCCAAAACGGGCTTTTCCATTGCGTCCGGCAACATCCAGCAAACTCCACGAACTAGATAAACATCCGCCAAACAAGCCTTCGCTGAAAATATATTTATGGTTCAAAATAAAGTTGCCGAAGGCCGAGCGATTCCCGGGATTAATAAAGGCAATACTGACTTTTGCACCGTCAAAGCTAATTTTTTCATGAGGATAAGCCGGCGAATTATAATTTACACCAAAGAAAATTTTTCGATTTTCGGCGACGATCACCCCCTTTCCGCTAATGTTTATTCTGACCCCTGACAACACGGCAAATTCGGATGCGCCAATTGCCAATTGGTTTTTGATTGAAAGACGTTTTTCCTTAGTCCCGATCGAATCCAGATGTTTGGTAATCAATTCTTCGGCGGTTAGTTTGTCATCCGCCTGAACCGAAAAAAAGCAGAACAAAATTGCAAAAAGTAAAATGACACAATTTTTCATAGTTCCTCCGTTTTACATCCCTCTGAATTTTTCACCGAAGGTTCGGTTTGGGTAAAAGCTACGCCCGAAACCCAAAAAAATATGATCGAAACTGTAAACAGCCTGAAGATCTTCATTAGACATCTTTCCTAAATAAATCATTAGCTTATTTGGTTTTAGCTCCGTTAGGAGCGTGCATGTTGATAGCCCTCATGATGACAAGTCTTGGAGTTCCGGAGGAACGGTATATAATTTAGGTTGAAAGATGCCGTTTCTCCGGAACTCCAACCTTTTATTCTGCAAATAACTATAAATATGACGTTCCGCTGGAACTTAAAGCATTCTATTTAGGAAAGTCGTCTATTGTTTATTATTTTGCGTCAATATCGAAAGAAGTTGCCGGCAATTTTTGATTAAAATAGTATTGGGCAATGATTATTTTCCACTCAAACTCGGACGACCCGCGCGTCGCGTCCAAACTATAATAAAGTTTATAAGAATGAGGCAGGGTTAAACCGGCTACTGTTTTAAAGTCGGAAAAATCTTCGGAAAGTAAATAGCGGGTCTCACTTTGTTTGGCGGAATTATCAATACGAGAGCCGGACTGAGCCGCTCCGAGGCCGGTGCTGGTCCCGATACTCGCCGCTACGATACGACGATATTCAGTCCGGAGATGGCGAAACGTATCTTTCTCAAAAAAGAGCGAAATATTCAGGTCTGAACCACCTTTCGGAAAATATCTCACGACATAGGCCTCTTTTCCATCAATCTTTTTTGTCCCGCCCGTTTCAAATTTTGCCTTCCGATCATCTAATTTGAGTAAACTCCAGGCATTTGACGAAGTTCCGCCGAGCAGGCCTTCGGTCATGATTTCGCCAAAAGATGAAACAAACGTTCCAAGCGGAGATTTTGTGTTTTGAGTGACATTGGCAATCTTTAGTTTGTCTCCGTCGAACCCGATTTTTTCAAACGGATAGCTGGGCATCGTAAAAGACATCCCGAATAAAACTTTGTTTAGTTCCGAAGCGATGACGATCTTTCCTTTTGACAATGATCCGCCATTTTTAGGAGCGATGAATTCCGCGTCGCCCAAAACTACTTGGTTCTTAATTGTTTCACGCTTTTCTTTAGTTCCGATCGAATCCAGATGTTTGGTAATAATTTCTTCGGCGGTTAGTTTGTCATCGGCTCGAATTGAAACAAAGCACGTCAAAAGGGTAAAAAGAGTCAAAAATAAGAGAGTGGCACGATTTTTCATAATTTGTTGTTTAAGAAGCCGTCGCGACTTCGCAAGTAGTTAATTCTTCGCTAAAAGCGTCACAAGATTCGATGGTTTGAACATCTGCTTCGATGATTCCGTCACCAAAGCGGTTGCCCTGGGCTAAAGTATTGAAATAAATGCCGATGTTATCAAGAATTTCCTGGGCGGAATGTGAATGATAAAGCGTTTGGCGAAATTGGGCGCCGCCAACTAAACCTTTGGTAAATTGTCCGGCGAGCTGTTTCATTTTACCGAGTGCGACAATTTCCGGCATTTCTTCGCGCAAATAACCGAAAAATTCGAGTAACACCGCTTGTTTTTCGGCTAAATCGGGCTGATACGGTTCGCGTCCGGCCAGAACATCCTCGAACTGGCGAAAAATCCAGGGGTTTTGCATTGCGCCGCGTCCGATTAAAATTCCATCCACCCCGGTTTCCTGCCATTTTTTTAAGCCGTATTCAATGGTGGTGATGTCGCCATTGCCCGAAACAGGTACGCTGACGGCTTCCTTAACGGCTTTGATGACATCCCAGTTGGCGAGACCCTTGTAGCCTTGCTCTTTGGTGCGCCCGTGAACCTGGATATGTTCGACGCCGCATTGCTCCGCCATCTTGGCGACTTCGACCGCATTGATAGCCGAATCCGAAAAACCGATTCGCATTTTTAGTGTGAGCGGAATCGAGATGGATTTTTTGATCTCTTTCAAAATCGTTTCCATTCGCGGCAAATCTCTAAGAAGTCCGCTGCCGCCGCCGTGTTTGACGACTTTCGGCGCCGGGCAACCGCAATTGACATCCAAAATATCCGCCCCGACTTCTTCCGCCATTTCCGCGCCTAACGCCATTCTTTCGGGCTGTCCGCCAAAGATCTGAACCGCAAACGGGCGCTCGGATTCACCGAAAAACATCTGCCGTTTCGATTTCGGATTGCCCCGCGTCAAACCTTCAACCGAAATAAATTCAGACACCACTAATCCGACTCCGCCGCGATTTTTGATCAAACGGCGAAAGGTATAATCCGTCACGCCCGCCATCGGCGAGAGAATGAGCGGGGGATTTATCGGGATGTGGCGAATTTTGAAAGGTTTCATCATAAAATCTCACAAATTTATTCGTAACGATTCAGATAAAGTTTGCCTTCGTAGTCAATGACACCTAACACAATTCGGTCAAGCCAACCGAAACGACCAAGCACATTTATTTTTTGATGTTCATTTTCGTAAAAGAAGATGTATGAATCAAAGGCTAAACCTTCTGTTACCAGCATGACATTATGGCCAAAGGCGAGAAAAGTTCCCGTCACGGTTGAAAATCTTTGCGGAATTCCGTTTTCTATTTTTAACCCAAGTTTTTCGCCAAACTGACGTTCAAAAATGCAATGGTCTGCACCCGTATCAATTTTGGCGGTTAGGCTGAGCATTTTATCGGAGAGTTTTAAAGTTACGTCCAAACCGATGCCTGTCTGTGAAGTGTCGTATTCAAGGAGTTTTTCAAAATTGAGTTGAAACATAAAATCACAATCCGCCTGAGAGAATCTCGTTTTCGCCGCTGACACGAATCAAAAAAGGATTTTTGATATCGTTTTCTTTGGCTTGCTCATGTGCTTCGCGGATAGTTTTCCCTACTCCGACAAGGCGGTTTCCGTCAATCGCAACATATTGTCCGGCATATTTCTCACGGTTTTCCCGCAACCAATTCATTCGTTCTGCCCGAATTTGTTCATCATCATTGGCTAAACCTAAATCAGTTGCATTATCAACCTGATTGAATTTTCTTACCAAATTTTCAAGTTCTTCGAGAAAGACTTCAGAATTTATTTGATAATCCTGCTTAACACTTTGGGGAATTTCAATAGTTATTTGTCCCATAATGAAAAAATTATAACACAAAGATTTAGGAGAATTTGAGCAAAATATCTTCTATCACGCCCGCCATCGGCAAAAGGATGAGCAGAGGATTTATCGGGATGTTGCGAATACGAAAAGGTTTCATTGCTCAAACTGTTGAAGAGAGAAGATTTCTATCGTTAATCAGCCTCCAAAGTTGAAAATTATAACATCAATAAACACTGTCCGATTGAAATTTTGAAACTAAAACCGTAACATTCAGCGTAGAAAACATCAGCAAAAAGTATCTTTAAAACCCAAATTGCTTTCCCTGAAGCTAAATTATGAAAATCAAAAATATTCTGGTTATTGTCGTTTGTCTATTATTTACAATAGTTTCCGTTTCCGCGCAAAAAACTGCGTCTAAAACTTCGTTCAAAGTTGATTACGAAAAATTTACTTTGCCGAATGGTTTAGAAGTTATTTTTCACGTTGACCGTTCTGACCCCGTGGTCGCGGTTAATCTGACGGCGCATGTTGGTTCGGCGCGGGAAAAAGCCGGGCGGACGGGATTTGCCCACCTTTTTGAACATCTGCTTTTCCTTGAATCAGAAAATCTGGGGAAAGGCGGATTGGATATTATGTCTTCAAAAATCGGCGGTTCGGGGGCGAACGGTTCAACTTCGCGTGACCGCACCAATTATCTGCAAACTGTGCCGAAAGACGCGCTGGAAAAAATGATTTGGGCGGAAGCGGACAAACTCGGGTGGTTTATCAATACTGTCACTGACCCGGTTTTATCAAAAGAAAAACAGGTCGTCAAAAACGAGAAACGGCTCGGCACTTTCACGCTCTTCGGCTTCTCGGCGAAGTTCGACCCCGTCGCGACGATGCTCGTGCAGGACCACCGCACCGTGCTCGCCGACTACTATGGCGTGACGACCTCGTTCAACCGGAAATCGCTCAAACCCGGCGTCACTGTGCTCGCGCACGAGGAGGGAGCGCCCTGGGTGAAGTACCTCCACGGGAGTTATGGACAGGGCTCGTGGACCTATCTCGGCGGGCACGATCCCGAGGATCCGCAGCACAACATCGGCGCGCCGCCGACCGACCTCGCCTCCAGGCTCTTGTCGACGTAACCCAGGGTTTTTGTTATACCGCGGCTGATCAGAAAACAGAGTGTAAGCATGAATATTGCGAAGACGATATTCAAGCCAACAAGGATCCATTTTACGGTATCTACGTCTTTTTTGACCTCGTCGATATAGATGCCGCTTCCCAGCACCCATCCCCACGGATCGAACTTCTGGACATAGGAAAGCTTTGTATAAAGTTCGCTGGTCGTGCCTCCCCCCGCTTTGGGTTTGGGCCATTCGTAGTTGACAAACCCGGATCCGGCCCGTTCGACAACCTCGTTGAAGGTTACAAACAGGTTTTTGCGGTCGATTTTCTGGACTGTTCCTTTCAGGCCGTCGCTCATGCTGGTGGCCTTGTTGAACTTGGGATCATCAAGAACCTTTCCGTTCAATGCCGGTACGGCGGGGTGCATGATCATCTTAGGCACCGGTTTTGTCAGGTCATTGATCCAGACATACTCTTTCTTTTCGTAGCGGAGTTTTGAAATATGCTCTGCGGCCTCTTTCTGGGACTGCTCCAGCGTCAGCCTGCCGGCCTTTACCTCGGCGTCCTGCACTTCAAGGATGCCCATGGCCAGTTCGACGATATGCCGGGTAGCGTCCTTTTTTTCGTTGATTATCTTGGATTCGATCAGCGGCAGCAGGTAAACGAACAGGCCGGTCATCATGACAACAACGCTGATGACTGATATGGACATGATCTTGTACTGAATACGCCAGTTTTTGAAACGTGTGATTTGCATATTTTACTCCTTCGGTCGTTTTAATGCGCTTTTATCCAAAAAGTTCGGACAGTTTGTCTGCAATTTTCAATGTCGGCAGAATAAAGTCGATTTTGCCGGTTTCAGCGGCAGCCCTGGGCATGCCGTAGATCACGCTGGTCTTCTGGTCCTGGGCGATGGTAATCCCGCCCAGCTGTTTGATGTGAGAGATGCCGGCCGCTCCGTCGGCCCCCATTCCGGTCAGGATGACTCCTGCTATTCTGACGCCGGACGGGGTGACCAGTGAGTTCATCGCCACATCAATCGACGGGCGAACGGAATTGACTTTTTCGCCATTAGAGAGGTGGAATAACCGGTTACCTGATATTTGCAGGTGCAAACCTCCCGGAGCCAGATAGACCTGCCCGGACTGGAGTGCCTGACCTTCCTTTGCCAGCATGACCGGCATTGCCGACA
>JANOEF010000843.1:0-7713 GCA_031413075.1 Acidobacteriota bacterium
GACATCGGCGTATTTGGCGACGGCAAAAAGTCCACCCGCTAAAACAGCACCTGAAAGAACAGTAAAGATTACACTTCCGACGGAAACATTGGCCGTCAGAATGTTCATCAACGGAAAAATCAAGCCAAAAACCAGTGTCATAATTCCGACAAAAGTGGAGGCGAAATAAAGTGCAATCCGGGATGAAAAACCGTAACGCATCCAGACTAACAGCATCGTGCCGAAAGCAGTAGTCCCGAGATAGCCGGCACTCGAAATAAACAGACTGGCCAACCAGCCTGACGGGGCAGACCAGACGACGCCGCTGGTATCGGGCGAAACGGTCAAACTGGAAACATGGCTTCCGGTCACGACGGCCGCCAAAACGTGACTACCTTCGTGGACAAAGGTCGCAAAAAGCTGAAGCGGATAAAAGATATAACTTGTTATCGGCAAAACCCAGGCAACCACATAAAACCCCATACTGGCAAATATTGCCCACATTAATAGTTTGACTTGCGGACGGGCATCGTTAGCGACTGTTAAATTCATTGTATTAAAAACCTCCGTTGAACCTTACGAAACATTCTAGCGCAAAGTTCGCCGAATAAAAAGAAAAAATTGAAAAATTGAAAAATTGAAAAAGTGAAAGAGTCTAACTCGGAGTCCAAAATTGGCGAGCTTAACGAGTAAAATCGCCGCTCTTTCCACCTGTTTTTGATTCAAGTCGGATTTCGGTGATTTCCATATCTTTTTGCACCGCTTTGCACATATCGTAAATGGTCAGAGCGGCAATGCTGACCGCCGTTAAGGCTTCCATCTCGACGCCGGTGTTTGAATTTGTCGTAACTTCGGCTTCGAGATAAATTCCGTATTCTGTTAATTCAGCACTTATATCAACTTTTGAGAGCGGTAATTGATGACAGAGGGGAATCAGATTGGCGGTTTGTTTGGCGGCCATAATTCCGGCGATTCGGGCAATCTCCAGCGGATTGCCTTTCGGATTGGTTTGGGTTTTGAGGACTCGAAGCGTTTCAGCCTTCATCAAAACTTTGCCCGAAGCCACCGCCCGACGGTTCGAGATTTGTTTCTCAGAAACGTCAACCATAATAATTTTACCCTGTTCATCAAAGTGCGAAAGTTTTTTCATCATCTGAAATATTATAAATCATCGAAAAGATTAGACTAAATTCAGTCTTTGGGTTTCTTAATTTTCCATTTTCCATTGTCCATTGCCCATTGTCTATGGTGCGTTGGTGCTGATGTGCAAAATTTCAATCTTTGACTATAATGTTTTCGAGATGAACAAATTAAGCAAACCATTAAACCTAACCAGCTTTTGGACAGTTTTACTTTTTTTTCTATTCTTTGCAGGAAATTCGGTAGTGTTCGGACAAGTTAAACTAGCCCGCCTTTTTTCCGATCACGCCGTTCTGCAGCGGCAAAAGCCGATTCCCGTGTGGGGCTGGGCAAACCCGTCGGAAACCGTCACCGTTGGGCTGGGGGGGCAAAATAAAACCGTTCAAGCCGATCCCGGTGGAAAGTGGAGTGTAGAATTTGCGCCAATGGAAGCCGGCGGTCCGTTTGAATTGAAAGTTTCAGCTAAATCGGGCAATCTCATTGTCAGGGACATTTTAATCGGCGAAGTTTGGCTTCTTTCGGGTCAGTCAAATATGGAATGGACGGTTAAACAATCGGATAATTTCAAAGCAGAACGGAAAAATGCAGACTATCCTAACATTCGACATTTTTACGTTCAACATAATGTCGAAATCGACCCGCAAAATGATTTAACGACGGGAGATTGGAAATTGAGCTCGGCCGAAACGGTTGGCGACTTTTCAGCTGTCGGATTCTTTTTTGCCCGTCAAATTCATCAGAAATTAAAAATTCCGGTCGGACTGGTTCATTCATCCTGGGGCGGTTCGCAGATAGAAGGCTGGATCAGTAAAGAGGGAATGCTTTCGTCGGATGATCTGAAAGAATACGGACAAAATTTGCCGAAAAATTGGGCAGAAGCCGATGCCCAACTCGAAAAGAGAATTAAACAGATTACGCTTGGCGACGAAAATGTAAATCCGACTTTGGCCGACGAGAAAAAATATCTCGAACCGAGTTATGATTTTTCCAAATGGGTGGCGTCGGATCCGATGGGGCAATGGGACTGGAAAGGTATCTGGGCCTGGCGCGGAAATGGTTTTATGGCGCGAAAAGTCGAGCTTCCGATAGAATTTGTCGGACAGGAGACGACTCTCGGATTAGCCGAAAGTTACAGCCACAACGAAATTTATATCAATGGAAAGCAGATTTTCGCCGGAATTTTGAAAGGCAGGCGTGAAATTGTAGTCCCCAGGAACACCTGGAAGCCGGGCGAAAACAGAATTATCATCAAAATGAATCGAACTATTGAACCGGACTGGTTTGGACTCGGTTTAATGGGATCGGCGGATGACGTTTTTGTCGCCTCAAAAACAGAGAAAATTCCGCTTGCCCAAGACAATTGGTCTTTGATGCCGTCATTTGCCGAAAAACACGAATATGCCCATTCGAGCAATAATGTCGGAACCACGATTTACAATGGAATGATTGCGCCAATAATTCCGTTTGCGATGCGCGGAGTTCTTTGGTATCAAGGCGAAACTAATGCCGGACGTTCTCTCCAATATCGCCAAACCTTTCCGCTGATGATCGAGGACTGGCGCAAAAAATGGACCGATGAATTCTATTTCTATTTTGTTCAACTGACCAGTTATGGCAGAAATCAAAACAGTAATCAGGGAAGCGGCTGGGCCGAATTGCGTGAGGCGCAAACGCTCGCCTTGAATCGTCCGCGAACCGGCATGGCGGTCACTATTGACATCGGAAACCCGAACGACATTCACCCGATCAACAAACAGGATGTCGGATTCCGACTTTCTGTCCAGGCTTTGAGCCAAATTTATGGCCAAAATGTGCAATCCCGGAGTCCGTTATTTGATTCGGTCAGATTTGAGAATGGAAGAGCGGTTGTGTCATTCAAATTTACTTATGACGGATTGACGGCAAAAGATAAATTCGGTTATCTCAAAGGGTTTGAAATTGCCGGGGCGGATAAGGTTTTCTATTACGCACAAGCTCGGATTGAAGGCGACAAAGTTATCGTCGAAAATACGAAGGTTCTAAACCCGGTGGCGGTCAGGTATGCCTGGTCGGACGCCCCCGTCGATGCCAACTTGTATAATTCGGCCGGTTTTCCGGCGTCCCCTTTTCGAACAGATAACTGGAAGGGAATTACTGAAGGAAATAAATTTCAATAAGTCGGAAAAAAATTATCATACAAAATCTGAATATTGAGTTGAGATATAAGCCAAAATTAGACGCAGATGTCCACGCATAAGTTTCTGATTGAAATTGGCAAAATGTTTAACTATGATTTGCCAATTGAAATTTTATTTTGTTAGTTTCGGATGCTTATGACCGCCCATTTTCAAATGCGGAAAATTCTAAAATACAAAAAATTCAACATTACATAGGATTTTAAATGGAAAAAAGGAGAATTTATTTAATGACAATACCTAAACAGAAAAAAGGAGGATTTATTTAATGACAACACCTAATAAAACCAATTTGGTTTTGTTAATTATTTGGGCTGTGCTCGTCATGAGTGCTTGTAGTCAAAATAAAAAAGAGGACCAAACAGCAAATACTTCGAAAGAAGTCGGAAAATCAGCAAATACATCAAAAGATGACGTGGCGTCGCCTAATCCGATTGTCGAAACAACAACCGACGAATCGGGCTTGTCTGAGGAAGATTCCGGCAAGTCTGAAACCGATAACGGTCCGACCACGGTGAAATTTGCTCAAGGAAAGACTTCGAAAACCTATAATAATAACATCACGGGCGGAGGATCTCACACGTATTTTCTAACTGCTTCCGCCGGCCAGACGATTAGCATCCAAATAAATTCTTCACGGGAGGATGCTGGTTTTACTGTTTATAATCCGGCCGGAAATGAAATTTCAGCCGCCGAAGAAACTACCGAAGTCAGAGAGTTTACCGAAGAGTTATCGGATTCGGGAAGATATAAGATCATCGTTTCATCGCCCCGAAATATTTCTTATGACATTACTTTTGAAGTTTCCGCCAATTCCCGGGATCTAACGCCGAAAGAAGCCGGCGGCGGGGACAATAAAACCGTCAAATTCGGATCAGGTAATTCAACCGCCAGTTACAGTAACTCGGTCATTCGCGGAGAACAGGATACATACAATCTCGGAGCCCGGGCCGGACAATTTATGACCGTTTCGATAACTTCGGTCGAGAATAATGCCAGTTTTCAAGTCGTTGGTCTAAATGGAGAAGATTTGGTTGAGGATGGCACCAATTGGACCGGCGAACTGCCCGCTAACGGAAATTACAAAATAATAGTCGGGCCTACCCGCGGAAATGCAACTTATACAATCAAGTTTTCGGTCGTTCAGTCACCGATAGACCATTAAATTTAGTCCAGTTGCGATTCAAATAAAAGACAAGAAAGAGGGGGAGCAGGGAAATTATATAAGGTAGTTTCCCTCAAGGCCCGCCAAGGGGAGCATCCTTGAAAAACATAATTTCCCTGCTCCCGAAGGCCAAACTTCTGAAAATGCCGTCGGGTTGCAGGTCATAAAGGTTTTGCCATAAATCCGGATCATTCGTGTCATCGTAACCGGAAAATTCCACCTCGTTATCGCTCAACGGATGGGTGTGGACAGTTAAAATTCCGGCCAAATTTTCGGCCCGGATTTTGAGCAATGCCCGCCGCAGATAACGGTTGTTTCAACCTCCCGACTGAAATAGATCAGCGAAAATCTGTCTCATCAGCGTTAATCGGGGTCTAATTCTCAATTCCGATTTTTAACTCAAGTCTTAGAGTTTGCAAAACTGAATTATGGTCCGATAAAAACGATTTTGACGACGCTTTGAGCGGTTAAAATAGACCCTTTCGGAATAAACATCAATGCTTCGCAACGCGAAAAACTGACAAAATCCGAGGAGCCGAAAAACCGAAGCGGAGTTGCGATCAGTTGTCCCTGTTCGTTGGTAGAAAGCCCGGACGGAAGATAAGAATCACGTTCCCTGGCGCCTTTTATTTCTTTGGCAATAATTGCAAAT
This sequence comes from Acidobacteriota bacterium, assembly GCA_031413075.1. Classification (GTDB taxonomy): domain Bacteria; phylum Acidobacteriota; class Blastocatellia; order Pyrinomonadales; family Pyrinomonadaceae; genus JAIBCC01. Next base: position 5,111 of record JANOEF010000843.1, read on the forward strand.
CCTGATCTTAGTTCACTTTGCGCAGCACCCTGCATTTCGAGCATGGCGGTCCGAACAAATAGCGAAAAAGTCACCATGGCTGACACCGGATTGCCCGGTAACCCGAAAATCAATTGGTTTCCAAGTTTAGCGAAAACGAATGGTTTACCGGGTTTGAGCTGAACTTTTTCGATAAAAATCTCGGCACCTAATTCTATGAGAGCCGTTTTGGTAAAATCATAGACCCCCATCGAAACTCCGCCGGTTAAAACTAAAATATCAGTTTTACAATTGGCGATTTGAAGTTTCAAACTTTCCAAATTATCCTCTGCAATCGGAAGCGTTTCAATATTTGCATATTTTTCGGCTAAAACCCGCAAAGCAGGTGTATTTGAATCCCGAATCTCGTCCTCTTGCGGAGTTTCGTCCACTCTCACAATTTCGCTGCCGGTTGTCACGATGGCTGCTGTCGGACGCTTGGCAACCTTGACATTGGCATAACCAAATGAAGCAAGCGTGGCAATCATCATTTGGTTGATGATTTCGCCCTGCCTGAAAACTTTCTCTCGGTTCTTTATTTCTGAGGCTTTCGGGTTAATGAACTGCCCGGGTTTAGTCGGCTCAGTTATCTCGACTAATTCCCCGATTTCGCGGGTAACTTCAACTTTTTGCACCGAATCCGCCCCATCCGGAACCGGTGCCCCGGTCATAATGCGGACTGCTTCACCTTGGCCTAATTCGTGATGCCAACCTTTTCCGGCTTTGCTTTCGCCTACCAGTTTCAATTTAGCGGGGACGCTCTGAAGGTCCCGGCTTTTGACCGCATAGCCATCCATTTGCGAACGGTTAAATGGCGGCAAATCCGAGTCGGCTAAAATATCTTCGGCTAAAACTCGTCCGCAAACTATTGACAAATCAACGGTTTCAGCCGTCAGCAAAGAGGTTTCGCGTTTAATGATTGAAATGGCTTCGGAAATTGGAATCATTTGATCAAATAAAATTCGGTCTGCCGGGGTCGAATAAATTGATAACCAGTGGTCGTCATGACGGCATCGTCTTCGGCCATGATGGTAATTTTTTGATTGTTCCATTCGGGCAAATTCGTTGAAGTGTTGAGCTCGATCGAAGTATAGGAACCGAGCCGAAATCTTTCGGCCGCGCCGCCGATCGCTTTCCGGAAATCAATCGAAGCCCCGAGTCCGTGTCCGTGGGTTCCGATTGGATGCGAATAAATCATAGCTTCGATGTTTTGACGTTTCATCTCCGCCATCGCCGCTTCGTAAACCTCTGAACCGGTCATTTCGGCCCGGGCGACCTTGAAAATCGCCTCCTGCAGCGCATTGGTGTTTCTGAGTGCCGCTTTGATTCCTGCCGGAACGTCCTTTTCACCTTTTTGCAGGAGATAACCGTGTTTTTGCCAATCGGTCGAGAGTCCCATATAGTTTAAGCCGCAATCAATATGAATCAGATCGCCTCGTTCTAAAACCAGCGATTCATCAGCTACGGATAAAAATTGCTGATTGGTGGCCGATGATTTTGCCTGACGCTGAACGCGTAAATCAGGCTGAAACCAGGTGGTTAACCCAAGATTATTAATTTGCTGGATAAACCACCACCGGACATCGCCAACCGTGGTTTTGCCGGGCGTGATAACTTCGTTGGAAAATGCCCGACGGGTTAAAATATCCGTGACGAGAACCGCAGTTCGGTAATGCTCTAATTCTTCCGGGATCCGGGTATCAAAAAAATCGGTCAAAAAATTGGCGGACGAGACAAATTTCTTTTCTGTTTCTGCCCCGAGGGTTTCTGCCAGCATTTTATATGAGGATTGTGACAGTCCGTTTTGCTGACCTCGACTGCCGTGATAGTTTAAGGCGATTGTTTTCGGATTGTATTTGGCGATGGTGCCGCGCAGAGTTTCGGCGAGTTTATCCCGCGAAACGCTGATCATCTGATAATGGTTTTTCAAACGCTCTTCCGCATAACGAACGATCGCAATCTTTTCGAGTTTTTCGCCGGTATCAACAAAAATAAAAAAATCGCGGCTCCCGACCATCGGAATCGGCGGCACGATATATTCAGTCACCGGATCGCTGTTAAATTCTTCGTTGACGACCATCCACATCCCGATCCCGTGTTTTCGCATCATTGGCAAAAGCAGGGTCTCGAACCGTTTTTTGAGCCACGCCTCCCGGACCTCCATCTGCTCGCGCTGAGTCAAGAGCCCGGGCATTTTGGGAATCAGTTCGCCGGATTTGTTTTGAGCTAAAATGAAAATGCTCAAAATTGAAATTAGGGTCAAGAGCTTAAATATTAGTTTTACTGTCGGCATAAGTTAGAATTGATGTTACTCGGACTTTTAGCGCAAATCCGCTCAAAATGTTAAACTGTTTCAGGTAGATTATCATATAAAATTTTTAAGAGAGGCAAATTAAAAACTGTGATTGATTTTGAATTAAGCGAAGAGCATCTTGCATTGCAAAATACGGTGCGCGAATTTTGTCAGGCAGAAATTGCGCCATATATCAAAGAGTGGGACGAAAAAAGTCATTTTGAACCTTCAATTTTGGACAAAATGGCAGATTTAGGAATCCTCGGAGTTTGCATCCCCGAACAATACGGCG
>JANOEF010000844.1:0-9176 GCA_031413075.1 Acidobacteriota bacterium
ACTTCTCGAATACGACCAACCGATAATTGCCGAAGCAACTACCAGACCAATTGCCAAAACCAATGCCATATTAAATAAATTGTTATTTTTCTCGGTGTTCATAATTTACCTCTTTTTAAAAGCATTATCCTCAGAATGCTAAGGCAAATTAAATACCAGATGAGATTATGGCAAAAGGTCGCAGAACACGCCCCGATACTGTGGAAAGCCACAGCACGAGTGTGGCTTTTTACTCAATTCTTTCAAAATGACGCATCTATCTCAGTTTACTTACTAATCGTTCCATCATCAGCAACTTTTGGTGCAGAGGTCGGGAAATCCATTTGTGACAGACGGCGAATAGTGAAAATGGCTGATTTACTTGAGTCAGGAGTTAAAATTCCCCGGTCACGCAAAACAAACGGATTAATTTTTCCACCGAGAAACTTGCCTTCGGCATCAATTTTGACTTCTAAAACCATCGTTTCAGCAGTTGCGCCCGCGAGCCGAAACCATCCATAAGTCGCAAAGTTTCCGAGCGAATAAGCAATCAGACGGTCTTTGTAAATTTCCATTCCGCGTAGGACATGCGGTCCGTGACCGAGCACGAGGTCGGCACCGGCATCAATGACAGTTTTGGCAAAAAGGGGTAAATTTCCACGCGATTCACCAAAAAATGTTTCAGTTTTTTGCGGGACTCGCGTATGATCGGTGCCCTCGGCGCCTCCGTGGAACGAAACCACTACGATGTCAGCCTTTTGAACGGCCGTTTCAACCGCCGTTCGCGCCGAAGCTAAGTCGTTGACGTTTAGTGAAATGTTGTTGTTGGCAAATCCGATAAAGGCAACTTTTTTACCTTTCACATCGAGATAGGTCGTAGAATATTGAGCCTTGTCGCTTCCGGCATGTTTGATGCCAAGCGAGTCTAAAGTTTGACGAGTCGAAGCACGCGCCGCATCGCCAAAATCTCCGGCGTGATTATTGGCCACACTCATGACATCAAAACCCGCCTCTTTCAAATATTTACCGTAGCGGGTCGGGACGCGAAAAGCAAAACAATTCGGTCGGTTTCCGCATTTGACCGAAATACCACTATCAGCCATCGGACCTTCGAGATTGCCAAAAGCAATGTCAGCCGCCTGGAAAATTGGCGCAACTGCTTTCAGAGAATCCGCACCATCATTGGGCGGCATCCGAGTTTCGTTAGGAAAAGTTGAACCGAGCATAATGTCGCCTCCGGCCGCAATGGTGATTGGTTCAGAATTAGTTGATTTTGGCGGTGTAGCCTCTTTTTGAGGAACTGTGTTCTTCCCGGTTTCGCCGCTCACGGCTTTACTCTGACAGCCAAAACCTAATGCAAAAGCAAAACTTAAAAACCAAATAAATAGTATTTTTTTTCTCATTATGTAAAAAACTCCGGAGATGTTCTCGACGTAAAAATAGAGACCGAATGAAACCTATTCTAAGTTATCCAGCCTAATTTAAAATTTTATAAGGTATTTTAGGTTTAATCAATCTTGACCCCGGCACGGCGGGCCTCATCCGCCAAATTATTCCATTGAGCCCATAATCCGGCTCGGACTTGCCCAAGATATTGCAAACGTGCAACCAGTTCATCCCGTTGAGCACTATTGTGGCCGGGATACCCAATCGCATAACCGCCGCCATAATTTGATCGGCGATACCCTCGTTGCCGGGGATAATTTGGTTGTCCAATAACTAATTTTATCCCGTTGTTATTGAGCGGTGTACTGTAAAATGGATTCGGATTGGCGGATGAAGCATTGATAACCGTCTGAACATTATTGGCAGGGTTAGGCGGTCGGTATTGATTCCCGCGATTGCCGTAGTTTCCGTATTGAATCACACCAACCGAATAAACCTGATGAGGGGTGGCAAAAATTGAATTTTGTGCAGGCAGAGTTGAAATCTGGGCGTTCAGATATCTCATTTGTGCTTCGACATTAATAATTTGATTTCGCAAATCATTAGTCCGCATTCCCCAGTAGCCAAGATTTTGCTGGCGTTCAATGGCACTTTTTCTCAATAGATCTTCATTAACGCGCCGATTCTCTTTTTGCTGCTGCTCTAACTCCTCGGGTGACGGCATCCCGAGTTCTTTATATTTATTACGATATTCGGCTTCGGCTTTGACCCGCTGTTGCCGAAATTTTTCTAAATCCTCATTGGTAATAGTCTTTTTCGCAGTCTGTGCCAATGCCAGATTTGAGGCAACAAAAATCAATCCTAAAACTAACCAGATTCTATTTTTCATCTCTATTTCACCTTCTTCGGTTGGAAATTATACCATTGCTTTGATGTAAAGAGTATAGAAAAAAGTTTGGCAAAAAATGTTGCATCCGGATATTAAATTTGGGGTTCGATCGGAGATAGACAGCATTTCTCAGTTCTTCCTTGAAGCAAAATATGGGATAAATTTCTTTTATCGAATCGGTTCACAGAGGATTATATCTGCCGTCTGACTTGCCAAATGGGCCGCGTCGGGCTGACTTTTTTTAAGTTGTGCTATTTGCATCAGGGCTTCGCCCGTTCGTGAGAGCAGGCGCACGAGGTCGCCTTCTTCCGCTTTGGTACGCGAAACAAGCTCATCCCAACTCATCCCATTGGCCCAGGCCTCGGCAGTGGCGATGGCCGAATAGTTCATCTCCTGGGCAGGTTCAATCCCGTTTTTCCACTCAATATCGGCTACTTGATAAGCAATTTGTTCAAATTTATCGAGTATTTCGAGTATTTTATTCGACAAATGAAGTTCTCCGTAATTACGATCGCCATCCGAAGCCAACCCGGCCATTAAACCTGCAACTTGTTGCGGCTGAGCATTTTGAAACAAGCCTGCCTTTAACGCTTCGCCAACCAAAAGTGGTCTGTCCACCCGAACATCGGCCAGCCACTTGCCCGTTTCGGTCACTTTTTGGGTGGGAAAATCCAAATAGCCAAAATGATGCAAAACTTTGGCTCGATGCTCAAACGGCAACCAAATTCCGCCACGCAAATATTCAATATCGCGCTCAGTTTGCTCTATAAATTCGGCATCATTCCAGGTCTCGTAAAGTTTGACAGCCGCCTGGTCAGTTGGGGCGATCAGCATCAGCATCGAATCAATTATTGCAATCGCATCTTCATTATCGTCTGGATTAAAGGACTGTTTCGGCTCATCAAGCGGAGGATTTTTATCTTCTAAAATTTCATAAAAGGCTTTTTCCACCGATTCTGAGTTTAATGGGTATTTTTTTGCATAGACACGACTTACGCGATTTAAAGCAAACGAAGTTCCGCCGCCGTTTTCTTTCATCGCCGAGACTTTTTCACCAAAAACATCCAAAACCAGAAAGAAGCTTTTCCCGCCGCGCCCCTGAGCAACTACTCTGCCTGAAACAACATTTTCACGGAGCCAGTTTGCCCGCATTTCCGCCCGTAATAACGGCGATTTTTCATTGAGGCGATTTTTCGCACTCGTCAAACGCTCAAAACCGCGAGCATTGCCCAACGTCAGATCTGCGGGAAGTTTTTCGGAGATTTGCATTTTTTGCGTGTTGCAACGCTTTTCCAAATTTGAAATTTGTCGGGAAGTATCACGAAAAGCAAAACTTTTTTCGGCAATTTCACGGACGTGAGAAAAACTCTTAAAAGCATCCAGCAGGTTCAGCAAGCTCGTATAAGTTGCTCTAAATTGGGAAGTTAGAGCATCGGGATGTGACTTTAGCAGTGTCGCGATCCGTTGCGGATTTTGAAAATTTGACGGGGCCAGCACGCAAAATCCGACATTATCCTTACCGCGTCGTCCAGCCCGACCCGTCATTTGCTGCAACTCCGAAGTTTGTAAAGGTCGCCAACCGTCATTTCCGCGAGTGTCAGCAAAACTTAAACAGACCGTCCGCGCCGGAAAATCCACCCCGGCCGCGACGGTCGAAGTCGCAAAAATCGCGTCTAAGAGACCTTTTGACATCATTTTTTCGACCAATAGTTTCCAGGCCGGAATATGTCCGGCGTGATGCGAGGCGACTCCGGCTCGCACCAGAACGTTTCGATGTTTGTGTCTCGAAATTTCGGGATTATCTTTAACGTATTCATTATACAGGGCTTGACGCTTTTCCCGCCTTTCATCCAACTCACTTTTTTTGGCGGCTAAAGCAACTTCGGTCGCCGCTTCGTCACAACGCCGACGGGTTGGCAAAAACAAGATTGCCGGTAAAAGGTTGTAGCTTCGGAGCGTGGCAATTAGTTCCGGCGGCGGAATTTCGGTAACTTTTTGATAGGTTTGATACATTGAAAAGATTTTAGCCTAAGACCAAAGAATAGGACACAGATAAACGCGGATTTTACGGATTTACACTGATAATGTAGAAAAAATCTGCGATCCACTACGGACTTTGTTTAATCTGCGGCCTATTTTTCTGTTCTTTTTTAAGTTAAAATTTAGCTATGAACGAACAACTCATCCTGTGGCATAAATTTGTCGAAACGCAAGATGCCAATATTTTAGACCAACTTTTAGCCGACAACGTCCAGTTTCATTCACCTTTTGTTTGGAAACCGAAAGACGGCAAATTGATAACCACTATCATTTTGACGACCGTGACTCAAGTTTTCCAGGAGTTTCGCTATGTTCGCGAGATTTTGGACGAAAATAACTGGGCATTGGAATTTGAGGCCAAAATCGGTGAGCTGACTTTGCGCGGCGTTGATCTGATCCGGCTCAACCCGGACGGAAAAATAATTGATTTCGAGGTCATGATTCGTCCCGCCAATGCTCTGCAAGCATTGGGATTAGAGATGAGCAGAAGATTGGCAGGAAAATCGTAATTCGTAATTCGTAATTGGCTTATCGTCTGCGTCTTTCGCGAAAACTTCGCTGACTGCTTTCTCGTTTTTTAGTAAATTGTTCTATTTCCCGGTTAAAATTGCCCTCCTCGTCAAAAAGTGGAAAGAGCCGTAAATCGGGTGCTAAAAAAGCGGCCCGGAGCGGGACGGGACGCGAACCGGCGCGATTGATAACTTTGACCTTTACTCCGCGAATTTCTTCGATCCAGCTGGCAAACTCCTCTGCATTTCCAACAGTGGCTGACAATAACAGCAAACGGATTCGCGGCGGACTCAAAATAATGGCTTCCTCCCAGACATGCCCGCGTTCCAAGTCCGAAAGATAATGAGCCTCGTCCAAAATCACAAAATCGGTTCCGACCTGGTCGCCTGTGCGGAGCGCGTCAAAAAGTTGATTTCGGTAGATTTCGGTTGTTCCGACGATCAACGGGGCGTTGGCATTTTCCTTGCGGTCACCGGTTAAGATTCCGACATTTTCCGCTCCGAATTCCAACGAAAATTCCACATACTTTGAGTTAGTCAGCGCTTTAAGCGGCGTTGTGTACCAGGCACGTTTGCCTGCCATCAGCAGTCGGCGAATTTCTTCGCGGGCAATCCAGGTTTTACCGCTTCCGGTCGGGGCTGTCACCAGAACATCTTGCGTTTCGATAGCTTGCAGGGCGTCAACCTGAAACTTATCGGGAACTAATGGCGTTGGTTCGGGCGTCCCGATGCCTTCGAGCAATTTTTCGAGCTGTTTTGTGTGGGTGACAGTAGTGACCGAGGGGCGGCTTTCCTTGAAACTTTCAGGTGCAAGTTCGCGTTTGAAATTACGTTCCTTTCTTCGATTGGAGTGCGCTTTTTGGTCATTAGTCCGATTGTTTTTTGTGGTTCGACGCGGTCGTGACATAAAAGAGATGTTAAATCGTTGCGCGATAAATGTCTAATGCTTTCAATCGGCATTGAAAGATGATAAAATTTTGATTTTATTTGCCAACATTTTGGCGTGTTTTTACGTCTAATCAAGTAGGCAGTTTTAATATTTAATTTGTATAGAGTTTTTTATTTATTAAGTTATGGAAGAGCGTGAACTTTTTGAGCACTACGAACATCAGGTTTGGGAATTTTCATCAGGTTTCAAAAAAATTATCGGACTTTCGGTCTTGATTAATTTATTGGGATTTTTTGCGATTGCCCAATTCAATCTTTTTACCGCCAAAGGTTGCGACACGCCCTACGTCGGCATCGTTTGCCAGGTGTTAGATTCGGCCTACGTGGCTTCAGTTTTTTATGGTAAAGGTGCGGAATGGGAGAGCCGACCATATAACCGGACTGAAATAGGGGACGAAGATGTCGTGACCATCATTAATGTCGGCGAGCGTCTGGAATATCCCGAAGGCTATTTTTTTAAAGATGAGGTTGCCGAGGTTTTTCCCGTCAATGAATTTGGTAATCCGATTTCGACCACTCCAACTCCAAAGTCAGAAAATGATTTAGGCGTTCAGGTTCTGCCGACTCCGAACGAAGATGTCCAGAAACAAAAACTTCCTGATACCCCTTGGGGCGGAAGTACTGCACCGGTTTATAAAAACCCGCCGACTGCAAAAAGTAAGAAAGGCAAGAAAGACGGGATCATGTCGGGTGAATCACCGAAAAATTTACCCGGTGATGATGGCACGGTAGCGGTCAAAACCACGCCGAAACCGACTCCTTCGCCGACCCCAACACCTGATGCTAATGCGGCGAAAGAAGAATTTAATAAAACATTCAACAAAGCTCCTTTACAAACGCTGGCTGATGGTGTGATTGCTAAAGTTGACAGCGATAAACCGGAAGAAAAAATTGATTTGAAACAATCATTTAAGGTCGTTTTGGATGGTACTCTCACGGAAGAAGGCGGATTTGATGCTGAAAAAACGAAGTTTATCGGAAAACAAGAAGGCAATCCGCAAATGATTAAGGTAGCCAGAGAAGCTATTCAGGCCATTGGAGATAGTAAAATTTTAGGTTATTTGAAAGAACTGGGGGTGGAAAAAGTTAATATCACTTTCATTCAGGATGACAAACAGATTTCTGCGATTATTCGTTCCAGTCAACCAAATGAACAAAGTGCCAGAACTGTTTCAAGCGGTTTCAATGTTTTGCTGGGGGTAGCTAAAGGAAATGTCAAAGAACCTGAAATTCAAGCCCTGATGAGCGCACTAAAATTCAAACCTGAAGGTAAAAGTTTTGTCATAAATTTTGCCATGCCAAAAGATGAGGCTCATAAAATCATTGACCAAAAATTACAGGAAGCACGCCAAAAAAAGTCGCAGACCAAAAGTAGTGACGGGGCAAAAGACGAAGCTGTTAAGGGCAAATGAGAGCTTATCAATTTAGTAACGGCTTGGGTTTTGAGTTGTCTGTTGATGCCGGCAACTCTTCATTTTTTTGCCCGGATTTTTTTCTCTTGCCAAAATTAATGCCGAAAATAAAGAAGTTACTTTGCCTCTCTAGATAAACTTCTGAAAAATGGACTTCAAAAGCTACGCAAAAAAAGTTATAGTAGTAAAGTGAGCTGAAACGATGACCAATCGTAAAAACTACAATTCGATTCTTTTTCTGACCGTTTATCTGGGTCTGGTGCTGGTTGGTGCCACGCCGCAGGTTCTGGCTCACGCCGCGACCAATTCGTTTTTCGATATTCAAGCCGAATGGGAAGTTAAAGATGATTTAGACAACAAGCCGGATGATTCTTGTGCGGAGTTAAAATCAAAAACTGATGCACAAAATAATCAGTTTATTGCAGATTACCTAAAGCTGGTTTCGGCCGCATTAGGAAAATATCCGTCTCATACCACAATTGAAATATCAGGCGGAGTTGAGGATAAAGATTTTCCATCGCTTGAAAAAGACCTCTCGATTAATTTTTTTCAGCTTAAAGCCAATAAAGACGGACTTTTAAGTAAGTTAAATTTCAACTCAGGTTCAGAGTTTAGGAAAACAACTTCGTTTGTTTTAGCTTTTGATCAAAGTCTGAAATTTCAGCTTTGTAAATCGGAGAATTTTCCCGAAAAAATAATTTTCGAGAACACTAAAATCACCTCTCAAAATAATCAAATTTTCATCGTCACCCGCCTTCCACGCGGTTCAATAGATTCATTTCATAAATAATCACGCACCAATCTTTTTAAATTTCTAACTTGCGATTATTAAAATATCGCCTTTTTCCATCGTGAAATCAGAAAAGTCTGACTCATTTTTCCATTGATTCATCGAGTCATTGAAGAAAAAAACAATGAGTCAATGAATCAATGATTAAATGATTAAATGATTAAATCAAAATTATGAACTTTGCAGATAAATTATTAACAAAAGTATTTGGGAGCGAAAATAACCGCTTTCTAAAACGTATTCAACCGATTATTGAACAGATCAACAGTCTGGAGCCGGAGTTGGAAAAACTTTCGGATGATGAACTCCGTGCCCGCACCGCTCGTTTTAGGGAGCAAATTGCCAACGGACTCGACGGAATTACCAATAAGGAACAACGGCGTAAAAAAGAGCAGGAGCTTTTGAGCGAACTTTTGCCGGATGCTTTTGCCACCGTTCGTGAAGGCTCGCGCCGGGTCACGGGGATGCGCCATTTTGACGTTCAGCTGATCGGCGGCTTAGTTCTTCATCAGGGTAAGATTGCCGAAATGCGAACCGGTGAAGGTAAGACGCTGGTCGCTACTTTGCCCTGTTATCTGAATGCCTTAACGGGACGCGGCGTTCACGTCGTAACCGTCAACGATTATCTGGCTCTGCGTGACGCCGAATGGATGGGCAAAATTCATACCTTCCTCGGTTTAACCGTCGGCTGTATCCAGAATGATATGGACGATTATGAGCGGCTCGAACAATACAACTCCGATATTACCTACGGGACTAATAATGAATTCGGCTTCGATTATCTGCGCGATAATATGAAGTTCGATCCCGAACAGCTCGTCCAAAAACGCGGGCATTATTTTGCAGTGATTGACGAAGTTGACTCGATTTTGATTGACGAAGCGCGAACCCCGCTGATCATTTCGGGTGCCTCTGATGAAGCCACCGACAAATATTTTATTGCTAACGAAATTATTCCGAAACTGGTGCGCGGTCAAAAGGACGAAGAGACCAAAGTCACGACCGGCGATTATTTGCTGGACGAAAAAAATCACTCGGCCGTTTTGACCGAGCAAGGTGTGACGAGAGCTGAACAACTCCTCGGCGTTCCGAATTTGTATGACCCTGCCAATATGGAACTGCTGCATTGCGTTGAACAGGCATTGAAGGCACACACGCTTTACAAACTGGACCATCATTACGTTGTCCAGGAGGGCGAAGTGATCATTGTGGACGATTTTACC
>JANOEF010000845.1:0-4744 GCA_031413075.1 Acidobacteriota bacterium
ATAATTAAATCCGACAATAACGTGAGGCACAGCCTCAAAAGAAGGGGAGAGCACCTTGACGGAAAGGCAAAGCCATTCCGCTCATCAACGGGCAAAGCCCTTAAATATTTTTTGTCGGATTATTTTTTCAAAGACCATAAGCAAAATGAGTATCGAAAAAAGGCTTTCAATTGGATAAAATTCTTCAGGGTAGCGGCTTTCCCAATATTTAAGCACAGATAAATCAACTCCCACAATAATTGCAGATCAGATTTAATCCATAAACTCATAAACCAACTCCTCACTTCGAACGGCAATTTCAAAGTTCTCTGACATTTATTTAGAGCCTTAAAGTTGCAACCATTTAACCATCTGCTAAACTACTCTCACCAACAATTCAGGAGAAAATATTTAATGCCGATAATCCGCTTTTGCTTGATCGCAATTTGTCTTTTTACTCTTATTTTCAGTGCCTCCGGGCAAGACCCAAGATCCCGCGCCGAAGCCACTAATTTTGAAGAAACGAGCCGTTACGATGATGTCGTGTCGTTTATGACCGAACTGCAAAAACGGAGTCCGCTAATTCGGGTTGAAAGTTTTGGCGAAACGGTTGAAAAGCGCAAAATGCCGTTAATGATTCTCTCCGAACCATCCGTTTCCACCCCGGCGGAGGCCAGAAGTTTAGGCAAACCGATTATCTTTATTATGGCAAATATTCACGCCGGCGAGGTCGAGGGCAAAGAAGCCGTTCAGACCCTGGCCCGTCGCATTTTGTTTGGCGATTTAAAACCTCTGCTGGCGAAATTAACAATTCTGATGGCACCGATTTATAATGCCGACGGCAACGAAAAGATCAATCTCCAAAATCGCACCGCGCAATATGGTCCGATCGGCGGCGTTGGGGTGCGGGAAAATTCACAAAAATATGATCTGAATCGGGATTATATGAAACTTGATTCGCCCGAAGCGCAAAGCTTGGTTAATCTTTTCAATCGCTGGGATCCGCTTTTGACGGTTGATCTGCACACCACCAACGGTTCGTATCACGCGTATCATCTGACCTATTCGCAACCGCTTAATCCAAATACTGACCCGCGCATTTTGGATTTTCAGCGCAATAAAATGTTGCCGACTATTGCCAAAGCACTTCTCAAAAATCATAAATTCCGCAGTTATTATTACGGCAATTTTACCGGCTTTTCGAATAAACCAAAGCCGGGCGAAAAAACCGCCTGGGAAGCCTTTACGCATCAGCCGCGCATCGGACAAAATTACGGCGGGCTCCGCAATCGTCTGACCATTCTTTCTGAGGCTTACAGCTATTTGCCCTTTAAGCGAAGGGTCGAAGTGACCGAAAGATTTGTCGAAGAGATCTTCAAATATTGTGCCGTCAATGCCGCTCAAATTATTCAGTTAACCAAATCGGCCGACGATGAAACGACGCGGAAATTTGCGGGAAATGAAACGGTTGACTTGGGTGTCCAATTCGTTCCCAAAGCCTTGCCGAAACCGGTCGAAATCTTGGTCGGCGAAGTTGAAAAAATCAAAAATCCGCGCAACGGCAAAGAAATGACCGCGATGCTCGAAGACAAAATCACCCCGATAAAAATGGAAGATGTCGGAACGTTCGCCGTCAACCGAAGCGTTAAGGCCCCACGCGCCTATCTTTTCAAGGCTGATCCAAACATCGTCGAAAAATTATTACAGCACGGAATTACGGTCGAGGAATTAACTTCTGAATTAACTACTGAAGTTGAGACGATGACGATTCAGGGATTTGAAAAATCGAAACGCCCGTTTCAAGGACATCTCGAAGCTAAATTAACCGGTAAATACAGTTCTCAAAAAGTTACTTTTCCGGTCGGTTCAGTTCTGGTCAGAACCGCTCAACCGCTGGGCCGACTCGTTTTTTATCTGCTCGAACCCGAAAGCGAAGATGGACTGGTAAACTGGAATTTCTTTGATTCATATCTCGAACTCGGAAAGAGCTTTCCGGTTCATAAATTGATGAAAAACGAAAATATAGCGAGTCGGCTAGTCAAAAAATAGCGCGTTCAATTTTGGATTTTAGATTTTAGATTTTAGATTTTGGATTCAGGACTGAATTTTAATCTAACCAAGTAGAATTATGCCCTTTTAGCGTTAGAAACCACGCCAAAGAAAATTGTTAAACTCAATTTTAATAAGAGTTTAACTCACCGCTCACCGCTCACCGCTCACTGCCCACTGCCCACTAGAATTGTAATGGATTGGGGTCGCGGATGTAAGCTAAAATCTCGTCTTCCTTTTCGTGAGTTTCCATCCAGTCTTTAAATTTAACGATTCTGGCATAATCCTCCTTGCCAAATTTTTCTTCATACATAGCAACCAGCCGAGCGCGGGTTTCACCCCGTTTGACTTCCTCTTGCCAATGGTCGGTAAAAATTTTCTGCAAATCTTCGTGGAGGTTTCGGCGTTTGAGCGTTTCCCATTCGCCTTTTTCGAGCCACATCCCGGCACAGGTTCCGCAACGATCAATGAGGAACGGGACATTTTGCCCAACTTTGTATTTAACCAGAATCCGGCGGCAATGCGGACAAAGGCGGGCCAGTTCAAATTCGGGAATCGTCATCTTGATCTTCTTGGACGGGATGACCGGCAGATTTTCTTGAGATTTCTGCCAATACTCATAATCCGCTTGAGAAATCCATCGTCCACGGCAATGTCCGCAAGCGAGAGCCCATAAATTCGGCTCAATTTCGCGCTTCATCAATTCGATGTTATTACAAATAGGGCAGTTCATAAGAGTTCCAACCTTTCGGAGACGTGACGACATTTTAACCGATAACTATTTTTCTGCCAATTAAAATTATTAAAGGGAAAAGGTGAAAAAATCTAAAAGTGAAAAAGTGTTGATCCGGGAGTCACGCTTTTTAGAATTGAAGTCCAAAACTCTCTCTTTTGAAAAAACATCTTATCCGTTGGGGTGTAGCTTTTTCACTTTTTCACATTTTCACATTTTCACTTTGATGATGCGAAAAATGTCAGGAATTGATAGACTACATTTGAAACGCCATGGAAACTGGAAATTGGAACACATCTCTTGAAAGAAATTACGAAGTGACTCGCAAAGACCTGATGAGAAATAAGGCTTTGACACACGGTGCGTGGCTCTCGCCGATTTTGATTTCCGTCATACCCACCCTTGTTTTGTTCGGTTTCGGAATTTTTACGGCCAATCCGTTTTTGTTAGCCCTTAGTTTGATCTGGCTCATCGGCGGCTTCGTTTTGAGTTTGATCTTCTCAGGCGGATTGTTGATCTATCGTCAAAAGTGGCTCTCGCAAATTCGTGAACAAATGGCGGTGGACGGCATTAAGACCCAGGAGGTTGAATGGTTTAAGCATGAACTGACGAGTACCGAGCGTAAATCTTTGAAAGAAATCGAGGGGCAAAACCGGCTTTTGGGCGACGCCTATCGTGAAACTCTGGCCACCCGCCTGACATCCAGCCGCATCATCAAATCGGCCAAAAAAGAACTGAACTTAAATCAGCGGCAGCAGAATAAACTCAAACAATCAAAAACCGAAAACGCCAAAAATTTTCAGACTGAGCTGAAAAAAGATTTTGACAAACTGAACGGAATCAAAAATGAGGCCGAACAAATGAAAATCGAAGCCGAAAGCCGTTTACATCAGATTGAAACTGCCTCGCGGCATGGTTCAAATTTCTCGGAAACCGAACTAACGCTGAAAAAACTCTCGTCCCGCGCCAATGAACTTCCGCTGGCTCTCGAAGCCTTAAAGATGGAAGAAGAAATCCGCAAAGAATTGGAAGGTGAAAGTGAAAAGTGATAGGGGCCAGATTTTAGATTTTGGATTTTAGATTTTTAATTGATCCAAAGTTTGAGTTTTGGTTAAGTTGCCGATTTTGCTTCCGATAATGGGAGATTTTTTGCGTTTTCAATCGTTTCAAGATCAGATTCAAACAGTCAACACCAACCTGTTTTTCTAAATTCGGATCTACTGAACCTATTACTTACCACTTATCACTTTTACTCTAATAATTTCGCATTTGATAGTCTTTCCAGTCATAAACACCATCCCCGTTCAAATCGGCGTGCCCGCCGTCCTGACTTAACATATGGGTAATTTCGCCCTGCGGTGCGCCGAGTAATTGCAAGACGCCGAGTTGATATCTGTTGGCCTCTCTTTCGGCGACCGTTCCAGCTTCGTATTTTTTTGAGCGATACTGCCAAAAGTGAATCGCTTCATGGATCAAAACGCTGGCCAGCCAGGTGTCTGAGGCTTTGAAGGTTGATTCGGCAATATCAATCGCCGCATCTTGAAAATTGGCCCCGCTTTTACCGGCCGAGCGAACCTTCAAGTTGTATTTCAAAAGCCAAATATAATAAGCATTGGCCTTCGTTTTTAATAAATCCAGACATTTTTGCACTTTGGGTTTGAATGTTGCATCAGTAACATACCGGGCATCACCTTCAATCACAATAGACATAATTTCACCTCTCGCTAATCTCTCAGGAAAATTATGACATAATTTTAGCCAAATATAATAAAAATCATTACTGAGAGGGATAGAAATTGCTATGGTCAAAAAAGAGAACTTGCCCGCGCATCTTCGCGAAAGAACGCGAATAAAAAATAAATTGGTAAATTATTTGATTACCCCTCCCTCACAAAAGAGAAAATTTTCGCGCATCTTCGCGAATAGCGCGGGCAGAAAATCTTAAACCAGTCTTTGTTTTCTTGTTCGCAATAATCGTGCCGC
>JANOEF010000846.1:0-8594 GCA_031413075.1 Acidobacteriota bacterium
GAATAAAGCATGTGTCTGCAATAAATCACTGCTATTTCGCAGGCAAACAGAAGAAAAGTTAATAATTTCAGTTTGGATAAAATCGGCGGCGGTTTCAATCAATTTGCGGGTCGGTGTTTCAACTTGGCCGATAATGTTTTCAATCCCGGCTAAAGCCCCGATCCAATGTGTTGCGTGGGTCAGATCTGCCCCTGAAATGCCCGGGAAAAAGTATTTTGCCCCACCCGAAAACCCGGCCACCTCGTGGGGGACTGTCGCCCCTAAAATTAAAATAAAGTCGTAATCTAAAATCAGCTTATTGATGGTTAAATCAACATTTTGCACAAATGAGCCGTTGGTGATTTGGCTAACTTGTTCGGCAGAAAGTGTTCCAATCCTGGAAAGTTTTTCCGCATTGCTCCATTCGTGGTCAAAGATATTTCCCTTAAACTTTTTAAGCCCTATTTTCTCAAGTTTTTCAATCTCGGAAATCGGCGGATGAGTGCCTTGGGCAACTAAAGCATCCAATTTTTGGATATCTTTATTACTCAAAATTTCGACCATAATCGGAAACAACAGATGTGTGTTGTCATCCCGCGAAGTATCAGGAATAATGGCTAGAATCTTGGCATCGGAGGGGATCTCATCGAGCGAATTTTCGATGATGTCACGCAGTTCGGCAACCGATAAAACCGAATCGGCTGAACCTTTGCCGAAAATTATCTTGTTATTCGACATCCAACATTGCCTCGTTCACGAAAGGCGCAAAAAAAACTTGTAAACTATTCTGTTAAGTGATGTTAGAGGGTAAGAATCAACGTAGATTTACCGATCTGAAAGCGCTTAACGACTCAACCAATTTTATCATTCTTTGAAGATAGTGAAGATGTTTTTGTCCGGTTTCAAAACTTAGGCCGGTCACTTTTACGTCTCGACTATTTTTTGCAGCTTGGCACCGAACGCGTATTTGCGATTGTCAAAAATCTATCCTGATAGTTTTGAGCAAAAGTGGCGACATTATAATTAATTTTTTTGACGACCGAGCAATAATAATCGGTTGTTTTTACCCTTTCAAGCAAATAGCGCATGGCGGTTGTTTCGCCCCAATATTCGCGGTTTTCCCAGATTTGAACCGGGGTTCCGCCCATTTTGACCGCTAAGTCAACCAAACGCGGATCTTTAACGTTATACCCGTTACTCAACAAAATTTTATTGTAGCTGGGAATCAAATTATTTTGTAACTGAAAAACTTCGTGGTTAGTGTTGAGGGTCATATCAACATGACCAAATTCGTGCATAAACTTGGTGGCCGCCAATATTTCGTTGCTGATTTCGCCCGGAACATTAAAAGATGAAATTGAATTCATAACTGGAAAATAGACCGGACCCGGAAATCCTTTATCCAATCTCCAACCCAACGAAATTGTCGCACCAACCAATTCTCCTTTTTCGTTCCAAAGATATTCGCCTGTTCCGGCACCCTGGTTATCCTCTTTCGAAACGGTGATCTTCAAAACAAAATTTTGATTCCGGGCGTATTTTTCCCACAGTGTTCGACCAAAATCAGTAGCCAGCAGTTCACCTTTCCATTTTCGATAATTTTGCAGATACTTGGGGGGAACATTTTCTACAATTCCACCATTAGCGGGAGTATTGACCACCTTTCCGGGATCCGTCACAGCCTCGGGTAAATGATAGTGGTTTGATTTTGCATGATTGGGAATTACAATGATCAACATTGTAACCAACAAAAAAGAAATATGAGAAATAGACAAAGTTGCCATCCAGAAAGTGCCTCCCGGTTTACGAATTTGGCTAATTCGAATCCAAGTTGAATTTAATTAATTATTAGTCCAAAGTCAATGTTTTGTTGATTGCAATTGGCTCCGCCAAGGCGATAGAAAATCAATGAATATCTGTATAATTCCGGCCTCATAAAGCACGGAGGAAACAATCAGTAATATTAGGGCGGAGGACGAACCGCTTTGACAGATTGCGTCAAGGCGGGAAAGTTGGAAACCTTTTTCAACTGCTCACGTCTTCACTTATCATTGTTTTCATTCCTTCAGCCGGAAATACGGTAATTTGGATGAGATCAATTTTTAAGAAATCTGAGCCAGTGAAGTTTGTAGAATCGAACGACCCGCGAATCACCGCAGTTAGGCAAAATTAAAAATGTAAAATGCGAAATTAAGAAAAACCGAAAACCGCAGGCGGTCAATAGTTTGCCAGGTTATCTTGATTTTCGAAAGGTCGCAAAACGTTTGCTGACCTGCTTACTATTTTCAAATTACAAAAGAAAATGATTTAGTGATGCCGCAGGGAATGAGGTTGGATGATGCGATTTTAGTAAAGAATTTTGATTGAATATTGGAACACTTATATGAGATTATAAGGTGTTTTTCATAAATAAAATCGAATTAAAAGGTGGCGAATTATGGGTAAATTTAATCGGCGAGAGTTTATTGGAGCGGCTATCGGCGGAACTGCGGTGGCGGCAACGGCGGGTGTTTATTTATGGAATGTCCCGACAATTCGGCGTGAGCATCAAAGCCCGAAATTTGTCATTGACCCGTTAATAAAAAGCCCAACTGATAAAGTTTCGCTCGGCAAAAGCGGGATTCAAGTCAGTTTGGTTGGAATCGGAACGGGCAGTTCAGGTTGGGCAAAGCGTTCAAATCAAACTAATCTCGGTCAGGTAGAATTTACCCGGCAAATGCGATATGCACTCGACCGGGGAATCAATTTTTTTGACCTTGCCGACCAATATGGGACACATCCTTTTTTCAATAAGGCCATGAACGGTGTTGCCCGCGACAAATATGTGATTCAGACCAAATCAACCAGCCGTACGGGAAATGAAGCACGCCAAGATATTGACCGTTTTTTGAAAGAACTGAACACCGATTACATTGATTCGCTGATAATTCATAACGCCACTATCGGCGATTGGACAACCCAGTACAGCGAAGTGATGGAAGTGTTCAGCGAAGCCAAAAAAGCCGGAAAAATCAGATCGCACGGCGTAACTTGTCATAGTTTTGAAGCACTTCAAGCAGCGGCAGCCAGCGATTGGGTGCAAATAAATCAGGTTCGTTGGAACAATTATCAGTCGAATATGGACGCGGACGTCAAAACGGCGGGCGAACTTTTTGAAAAAATGCGTCGCCAAGGACAAGGAATGATTGGGATGAAAGTAGTCGGAAACGGCTCACTGGTGCGCGGGGCAAACCCTGTCACTCCTGAAGAATGTTTCAAATTCCAAATTGATTCGGGTGTCGTTGACGCCTTTGTAATCGGTGTCGAAAAGGTTGAACACATTGACGCTTTGCTCAAAGGAACACAAACGGCACTTAATCAAATCGGGTATAAAACTCTGCAAACTGCCTAGATATTTCGATGTTGGGGATGAACTTAAACAATATCTTACGAGACTTGGTAAGAACATAGAAACATTCAAAGGGTCTGAAAATGTGCAAAAAAAGAGCGAGAAAGAAATGAATCAGAGAGTGAGAAAATAATTTAGAAACAGACAGGATAATTTACCCTTTGATTTATGCGACACGCTCTACTTATGTTGCGGTCGTAGTAGTTAACTACTCGCCCTCCCATATTTGGTAGTAGCGACCGGCGATTCAGTTTGGGCCAATTCCATCATCTTTTTATAAATGCCTTGGGTGGCAGGGCTTGATTCGTGATTCTTACTTTTTTAATCGCCCCTTTGAACCAATAGACTTGGTTTTGGCGAACTCCAAGCGAGGTCTTACCTGTGGTCATCGGCTTAAAGCTTATTTCACCGGCCAGTTCAAGTTTTCCGTTAACATAATGCTTCATCGTCCGTCCGTCATAAACCAAGGCGAGGTGATACCATTTGCCGATTTTATGTTTGAAATTTTCGGCGTAAAGCGGCAGACGGTTTTCGCCGGATTTCATAAATGTATCAACGAACCATTCATTGTCAACCACCCGAATTTCAAGTAAAACTCTGCTTTCAGCTTCATTTTGCTCAATATGAAAAAATCGTTGTTCTTTATTTCCTCCAAAATCAGGACGAAAAACCGCTTCAATAGTAAAGACCGAATATCCCTCAAGCGGATTGGTATCAAGGAAAATTCCATCGTCAATTCCGTCGAATTCGATGGCTTTCTTAACTACTTTCGGTTCGCCCAAAATTTCGGTTTGGTATTTGCCAATTTTTTGTAAATCGTTGATTTTCCAAGTGGTGCGCTTTGTTTGTGCCAGAGAACCAATTGATAATAAAAGGATTAGTAATAAAATTTGAGGTAATAAGCAGTCCGGCAAAAGTTTTGCGACAGATTGAAAATCAAGAAAAGTTTGCAAATCGTTGATTACCATTGGTTTTTGGGTTTTCTTCATTGTCCATTGTCCCTTGTTAATTGTCCATTGGTGCTTAGCATGTTACTGATTTTTGACGAATGCCGTCATGGCCGCTAAATTTCTGACAAAAACGCCGGTGGAATATCCCTTAATCATTTCAAAATCACCCGAATTCATACCATCTTTTCCCGCATCAAGTTTTAAAACCCGGCAGTCTGTAATCCACGCTCCGCGACTATCCATCATTTTAATTGTCTCATCAATCGATTTAGATTCAACCCGGGGCGCTTCATTCCAGCTTCTTGATCGTTCATATTCCGCCCTCGCCGATTTAGCCTCAAGTAATTTTACCCGCTCATATTCTTTCCGAATTGGTTCAACATTTACCACTTGACGAACTTGCGAACTGTTCCACCCGCCGGTCAACCCTTGGGTATTTCCGTTTGTTTGAGTATTGCTCCAAAGATATTTTCCATAACCTCCGTCGGAAGTTTCATTGGTTCGGGTGACATAAACAGGCAAGTTGGTTCCAAGTTCGTAATATCTCGCAGGTGGACGTTTAAACTCAAGAGATTCTTTATTTAAACGATCAAACCAATTTAAACAAAGCTGAATCGGCCGTAAATACCGGCGGTCGCCCGTCATTTTATAAAACATCTCCAAAACTTCCAGGACCTGTTCGCTTTCACGCACTACAAAACCCGCCGGTTCATGCGTGCGAGCCTGAACCGGCTGCATCGTCTCCGGATGATATTGCTCGGCCCAGCCACCCTGGTCTTCGGGCCCCTGAACTGCAATTAAGAAATCAACCGCACGTTTAGCGGAATCGAGGTATTTTTTATCACCTAAATTTTCGTAAGCATCAACTAATACTTGAATAGCAGTCGCCGTTGCGCCGTCATTCAAAGTGTAAAAAGAAGTATAATCGGGAAATCCGTCGTGGATATAATCATATTTGAGCGGGAAACGCTGAGGAAAGGCTCCGTTCCGAAATTGGGCAAGCAAGAAAAAATTTAAGGCTTTCAGCAGCGGCTGTTTGTATTTTTCATTTTTGGAAACAACATACAGCCTTAACAGAAACCGAGTTGCATTTTGCGAATTACCATCGTCAAAGGTCGCATTTCCTTTATAAAAACGTTGTTCCTCCATCCCCCATTTGAATTTTGAAGCGTGATTCCGGTAATAGTCCTGAATCCCTTTTGGCTCAAAATCAACCATATAATGCCAACCGCCCTCCGGTGTTTGCCCGAAAATCAACGCGTCAGCAGCTTTTTGAGCAACTTCGAGATAAAATTTGTCTCCCGTCGCCTGGTAGGCATCAAGATAAACCATGCCGACTAAAGGCGTTCCCGATTGAACCCAAATTTGCGATTTCCGAGCCGGAACTTCGCCGTCTTGCCGCGAAAAATCCTCCGCCACATTCCACACATAGCCGCCTCGATGAGAAACTTTAGTTGAAAAAAAAACTGTCGCTTTTTTCATTGCCGTTAAAACCTCAGGGCGGGTTTGCGAAAAAATCGCGATTGGAAAAAGCAATAAAAAAATGCAGATTTTCATATTTGTTTGTAGTTATTGTTGATTGACTTTTGGTTTTACAGAATAATTAACCATGAGCCTGTGGTTAATTGTTTTTCGACATCCTCTGCCCGTCCGGATATGGCAAAGACATTTGGCACCGGAATCCGTCAAACCATCAGTGATGGACTTTTCAGAATCCGATTTTCCACCGATCACACACCGGACAGTTTTACCGTTCAACTCTCAGCCCGAAAAAACATCTCTTTTGCTTTTTGGTTATGACTGAATTTCTAAAGGTTATACCAATTTCAGTTTTATAGCATTAAAAACTTTTGCTTGTCAAGTCAAGTTAAGTGGCTAATTTACTTAATTTTTATCCAAAGCAATATAGGCTTGTAAAAAAAATATTGATATGGTAAAAATATAAAGCAAATTGCAATTGGTTTTACCATTTTGTCAAGATTCAATATTGTTAGGTAAATGGCTGTTACCATAATTGTAAAATTTAGCTGGTCGCGAAATTGGTCAAAATGTTTGGCTTGAGGTGGACATCGAAAGCGTTTATTCGCGCTTTAAACCATCTCAGTAGGAATTCTCAGTTTTGGCCAACTAAGAAACCTTCGGGGACGTAAAGTTTGATTAGTTGAACTATGGAGCCCGTAGAAAGGAGGGCGGCATGGCGGATTGATATTTTTTAGGTGCGGTTTGGCAAGGAAGAAAAAGCCAATTTGTGCTAGATTAAACCCTTTTCAGGCGCATCAATTACTGTTTAAGCAGGTCAGCAAAAGTTTTACGACCTTTTGAAAAATTAAGAAAAGTTTGCAAATAGCTGATTAATTTGGGTTTTTGGGTTCTCTTCATTGTCCATTGTCCATGGTTAATTGTGCATTGGTGCTTAAGTTGGTGTGATACCGATTTCTGAAAGCAGCCTTGAACATCATTTTTCATCATTTGGTCTAGGAAAATGCAGTAGCCCGCTCAAATGGAAGACCAAAATAAACTTATCCGCGGGTTGGTTTTTATTTACACAAAGAAAAATGCTATTAGCTGAAACAACTACACAAATGACAGCACCAATCAGTGATTACGCCATTATTGTTAATCCAAACGATAATGTAGCCGTCGTCAAAGCCAAAACAACGGCTCATTTAGCGGTTGTTTTACCTAATAAACATATTGTCACTTTGAAATCGGAAATTCCGCTCGGGCATCGTTTTGCAACTCGTGAAATTCCGGCCGGCGGATTCGTTTTGCAATACGGACAGCCGATCGGGACCAGTTTAGGAATTGAAAAAGGTGAGCTTGTTTCTCCTCAAAATATGTCAAACGAGGTTCCGATTGTGCGGGATTTACCGGAAGATCTCCAGACGCCGGAACCGGATTATTTTACAGAAACTGCTACATTTGAGGGGTTTAGGCGCGCTGATGGGCGAGTTGGAACCCGCAATTTCGTCTTGATCGTCCCGACCTCGATGTGCGCTTCGCACGAAGCCACCAACATTGCGATGATGGCGGAATTTTTGCATTACAAACGCGAAATTTTCCCAAATGTTGACGGGGTGGTGGCTCTTCCGCACAACAAGGGCTGCGGCTGCCAGGATGGTTCAAATTTAGAGGTGATGCTCCGCACTTTGTCGAATTATGCCGATCATCCGAATGTCGGCGGAGTCATTTTGATGGATTTAGGTTGCGAAAAAACCAATCTCCAATATGTCGAAAAGTATTTGTTCAAACGTGACAAGGATTTCCATAAACCGGTGTATAAAATCGGTATTCAAGAGGTTGGCGGAACCCAAAAAGCCATCGAAAAAGGACTTGAATATGTTCGGGAAATGCTCCCGACGGTCAATCAGGCACAACGTGAAACCATTCCAATCAGCGAACTAATTCTGGGAGTTAAATGCGGCGGTTCGGACGGTTTTTCGGGTATTTCGTGCAACCCGAGTTTAGGCTACACTTCTGATTTATTGGTGCGTTCCAAAGGAACGGTTTTGATTACCGAAATTCCTGAGTTTTGCGGGGCCGAGCATATCGTCGCGCATCGAGCCAAAGACGCCGAAACCGGGCGCAAAGTTTATCAAACGATTGATTGGTATAAAAAATATGCCTCAAAATTCGGCGCGGTTTTGAACGAGAATCCGTCCCCCGGAAATATTGCCGGAGGGTTGCTCAATATTACTATTAAATCGTTGGGGGCGATGTCAAAAGCGGGGACGACCCGGGTCGAAGGAGTCGTCGAATATGCCGAAGTGCCGAAAAATCGAGGTGTTAATTTGATGCAGGGGCCCGGGTATGATCAGGAATCAACTCCCGGTTTGGTGGCCGCCGGGGCGACGGTGGTCGTTTTTACGACCGGGCGCGGGACAACCATCGGGAACGCAATTGTTCCGGTTATTAAATTAAGTTCAAATACTGAGATCTTTGAACGGATGTCAGGCGATATTGATGTCACCGCAGGTGGGGTTATTGACGGCACGGAAACGATTGAAGAAGTGGGAACCAGACTCTTTGAACATATCAAAAAAGTTGCGAGCGGCGAAATTCAAGCCAAAGCCGAAATCTTGAAACATCGGGAATTTCAATTTTGGGCAGAACAAACAGTTAGTCTTTAATCATTCCTTATAGAACCTGTTTGCAATTAAGAGTCCGTTTAAATTTTCCTTAAAATCGCTGAAAGCGATAAATTTAATAGCGTGGGGTAAAGCGTGAGCGACACCCCACGAATCTATAAAAAAACAATTGGACGCTGTAAGTGTCCA
>JANOEF010000847.1:0-2828 GCA_031413075.1 Acidobacteriota bacterium
TTTTTCATTGCCGACGGGAAGAATGGGCGTGATGGAAGGCGATTCGGCAGTTGGCGCGATTTACGGAACGCAATTGGAAAAACTAAAAAAAGCCGGACAAGAACCCGACGACGCGCTAAAAGCCGAAATGCAAAAAGTGCGCGAAACTTACGAAAAAGAATTGGATGCCAAACACGCAGCGGCCAGAGGTTTATTGGACGCAATTGTGATTCCCGAGGATTTGCGGGATGCTTTGGAAATTGCTTTGCAAACTTGTTTGAATACTGACAAACCGCATCTCGGAGCGTTTGTTTTGCCGAATATGTAAAAAGTCTCACACGGAAATATTGGCTTGACTAGCCTTAACATCAACCAGCGATTGTTTGACGTTGCTTTCAATGTCGAGCAAAAAATGCATCATTTCCTGATTTTCTTTGATGTTATATTTATACGACATCACGGTGAACATACTTTCTATTTCTAACAAAACCATACGTTTGATGTCGTTTTCTTCCATTTCCGAAAGTGCCATAATCGTCTCCCCTTCTGCCCTTCAAAATTTTTCTAATAATATCTCTTAAACCATAAAAAGGCTAGAAATAATTTCAGCAGAAGCGGAAAAGAAAGAATTACGGAGTCTGGAGCGATGCGTGTTAGTTAATAAAACCGCCACCAACTCCGATTCTCCACACTGAAAAATTTATTGAAGGTTAAAGTAACGTGTTTCATCACGAGCCTAATTCTGGTAGTGTCATAGCTGACCTCAATGACCCGATCAGTCTTGGACATCAGTTCGTCGGACAAGAAGGAACGGACGAAGAGACCGGGTACAAAACCGGAACCTATCCGACCAAAGCGGAGAAATTCGACAAGGTTGATTATGTCAATGTCGCTTATTTGAGCGATGGAAAGGAATCTTCAAATTCTTTTGACCTCGCCAAAACAACCGGCGAGGTAAAAATTACGGCGGTGTCGGCTGATTCCGTCAGCGGCGAAATAAATCTGACCGAAGGCGAAAGGAGCGTCAAAGGAACTTTTACCACGAAAATTACGGTCAAAAAGTGAACAGGAATATTATGAAGAGATTGCCGGAAAACTCCAAAATGTTGCAAATATTGACTTTGATGCTGTTGATGCTTGGATTCGGAATTTCATCCGGCGTATTTTCGCAGACGAATAAACGCATCGAAGAAATCCGCAAAATCTATCAGGAAGTAAATAAAAAGGTGGCCGAATGTGACGAAAACGGCGATGCTTCAAGCACTTTTTTAACGGAAATTATCGTCAATAAAAACAATGGTGCGTATCCGGCCGTCGGGATTTATACATCGGTCGTCAAATTTTATTATACTTTTGGCGACCGCGAGAAAGATCCATATCCGAACCGTTTGCTGAAAATTATGGTGACGATCAATCGCTCGGCGAGGACGGAAACTTCCGAGTTTTTGTTTGATGAAAAAGAAAACCTGATTTTTTATTTTGAAAAAAACGAAATTGAAAAGCGGGTGTATTTGGCAGATGGAAAACCAATCCAAATTTTGGAAGGAAAAAAGGCGATTGACCTCAGAAGCAAGGCGGCGACTGAACTTAGCCGACAAATTGCCAAACAACAGCAACGATGTTTGGTGGTTTTTCAAACAATTTTCTAGAAAGTCACCAATCGTTTGAAAGCACGGTTGGTGATGGAGAAGCCCTCCATCACCAACCAACCGCGCTCCGCATTGCGGGATGGATGGAGCATTGGGCTAGGTCTTGATAAAACGCTTGGTTTTGAGTTGAAGCTGAAACCTTTCCATTAACTGCCAAATCTGTCAAAAACTCTGTTATCTCAGTTGTGCCCATTTCCTTTGGATGGCGTTTATCGTGAAATAAAATAAACCGCTTAATAAAATTGTGATAAGTATCTTCGGTGCGGTGGCTCAAATGCTTGGCTCTGGCAACTGCACGAACTTGGTCAAGTAATTTAACTTTTGGTGTCATAGCAAAAAATGTTGAAATTAACAAAAATTGTCGTATAATCAGTCCGCATATTAAGATACTTATGCCGAATGGTTCTTCATAACACACAAAATTCGTTGCTTATGCCGAATCATTCCGCATAAGCAACAAAAAATAGTGATTGGGCGGAATGATTCGCGTCAATCAGTCGTTCGGTGCTTTCGGATTTCCCAAGCGGCTCTCATAAATACGCAGTTTATTTTTTGAAGATTCGCCCTTTGACCTGAAATTCCGTAATATGGTTTCGAGAGGTCTAAATTATGCTGACAGCAATTGAAACAACTGGAACAATAGAGCAAAGCGGACGAATCACTATTGACGAAACTTTTTCGGTGAATGTGCCGACTTCAGTGCGAATCATTGTTTTGTTTCCCGAAGCCGAAGATTTGAGTGAAAACGAATGGATGCAAGCGGCTTCAAAAAACGAGGCGTTTGATTTTCTGAACGACTCCGAAGAAGATATTTATTCTTTGACAGACGGAAAGCCACTTAACCGATGAAATGCAAAATTGTTCTTGTGCCGTTTCCGTTCGACGATTTGACGGAAAACAAAGTTCGTCCGGCGGTTTGCCTAACCGATGAAATAAAACCGCACAGCCATATCGTTCTGGCTTTTATTACAAGTCGCGTTTCAGCAATCGCATCTCCGACGGATTTTGTGATTGACAAGTCAGACGTGGATTTTGCGACAACCGGCTTAAAAGTTTCTTCGACAATTCGCCTGCATCGCTTGATGACAGTAACGAAATCAATCATTCAGCGCGCGCATAGTGACTTTGTTATCGAGTTGTCGTTTTAATTCGGAGTTGCACGGTGGCGGTTTCGCCCCTCGTCATCTCAGCCGTTAGGCA
>JANOEF010000848.1:0-2412 GCA_031413075.1 Acidobacteriota bacterium
TTATCCCCCAAAACATCGGAACCAGTAAAATCGTGATAATAAAGACGATGACGGTCAAAATTGAACCGATTTTGACAAAATCAAAAAAACGGTAACGACCGGGCGTATAAACCAGAACGCAGGCCGGTTCGAGCGGAGTCAAAAACGAACTCGAAGCCGCAAAAGTAATCGCAATCGCAAAGGTTCGGGGATTCAACCCAAGTGCCACGGCTGTTTTGACTGCCACCGGTAAGACGACCAAAGCGGCCGCCTGATTGGACATCGGTTGGGTCAAAGCCACGGTTAAAACGTAGAATCCGGCTAAAACGGCGGTCGGTCCGAATTTCCCGAACGAATTTGTAATAAAATCTGCCAGATAAACATCAGCCTCAGTTTTTTCCATCGCGGTGCCAAAACTGATCATACAGGCGATCAGCACCAGGAGCCGAAAATCTATCAAGGTATAAAGTTCCGCGTAGCGAATGGTCTGAGTGGCTAAAAGTAATAACACGCCGAGCAAAACCGCAATCACCAAGGGCACGTCAAAGGGCAGAAAGTATTTCGAAAGCGAGAGTAAAATAAACACGCCAAAGGCTGCCAGCGCCCAATGTTGTTTATTGCTCCGCACGCTTTTTTTGGAAATATCCTCCAATAAAAGCAGTTCGTTATTGGTCACTAACGGCTCGACCAGCCGCATTTTCCCCTGCACCAGCAAAACATCGCCAAACTGTAATGGCATTGAACTCAGGGTTTCAATAATCGTTTGTCCGTGACGATTGATAGCTAAAACGGTGAGATCGTAATTTTGGCGGAACCCGAGAGTTTTGAGCGATTGACCGATAAAAATCGAATCGCGCATGATCATCACTTCAAAAAGTTCGACTTCACCGCTTTCGAGTACTCGGTCATTTAAATGAAAATCGGCCTTGATCTCTAACCCGGCTTCGGATTTTATCCGCAAAATATCGGAAATTTTGCCCTCGACGACCAGCAAATCATTCATCCTGATTCTCTGATTCGGAGTCGGCGTAATTCGTTCATCTTTGCCGCGGATAATTCCAATCACGCTTAAATCCAAATCTTTATTGATGTTAGATTCAGCAATAGTTTTGTTAATAAAAGGAGAGCTGGGCAGAACTAATACCTCAGAGACATATTCGCGAATGTGATACTGTTCGGTTAATGAATCTTCACCGCCGCGCTTAGGCAATAATTTGATGCCGATAAACAGCATATAAGTAATGCCGCAAACGGCCACGATGATCCCAACCGGAGTCAATTCAAACATCGAATAAGATTCCATCCCATAACGCTGAATCGCGCTGCTGACCGCCAAATTCGTAGAAGTGCCGATCAAGGTGCAGCTGCCGCCCAGGATAGCCCCGAAAGCTAACGGCATCAATAATTTAGAGGGCGCGATCCGGGCCCGGTCAGCGAGCCCGATGACGACCGGCAAAAGCATCGCAGTGGTGGTGGTATTCTTCAAAAATGCCGCTAATGTGGCAGCGACCAGCATGATGGCCGTTATCAAAAGAAATTCATTATCCCCCGTAATTCGATACAGTCGGCGCCCCATCAAATCTACTAACCCGGTTTTGACTAACCCACCCGTCAAAATAAAAAGTCCGCCGATGGTGATGATAATGTTGTCGCCAAATCCGGCTAAGCCTTCTTGCGCGGTCAACACTCCCGTCAAAATCAGTCCGATGACTAAAAGAATTCCGACGACATCAACCGGAATCTTTTCGGTGGCAAAAAGCACAACCGCAACCAGTAATAAAATCAAGGTGATATAGATTGGACTCATAGTGGCAAAAGAATAGCAGAAAGTAAGCCGAATTGGCTAGGTCTTTGTGAAAGACATAAATCTTTTTAGAAAATTTTGACGGATAAAACTGACTTAAGAGTACTTTATGATTCCACTTCAAATGAAACCTTTTGCCTTAAGCAGGAATTCGCTTTTCGATCATCTAAGTAATTTGAAGTTCATGCTTGCCAGGCGATAGTGACCTGTGGCAGGTCCGGAATTAGCTCAAAAAATGAAAGTGCCAGCGGTTTGCCGCCAACTTTTAGTTCAAAATCGTCCCGGGTTAATTTATCAACCAACTTGCCTTGCTGATCGAGTACCGTGGCTCCCGTCTGAATCAAATTGGTATTGATTTTGAGGACTTCGTCGTCAGAATTCTCTCCGATTATTTCCGGCGTCGGAGTTGGAGTCGGAGTTTTATCTTCATTTTGCCCGATTAATTGAACCGGAAAGTTAAACGATAAAATTAACAGAAACACTGTTCTGAGCAAGTATTTTTGAATAAACATATTCACTAAGCACCAATGCACAATTAACAACGGACAATGAAGAAAACCCTAAAACCCAAATTAATCAGCTATTTGCAAACTTTTCTTGATTTTCAAAAGGTCGTAAAACTTTTGCTG
>JANOEF010000849.1:0-3513 GCA_031413075.1 Acidobacteriota bacterium
AGAAAGTTAGTGGAGATGCAGGAGTTGAAATAGCCTGGGTCTACCATAAAATCTAATAAGTGTTTTGTTCACCAACATAATTAATGTATGCGACGATATTATCGATTTCTTCATCAGTAATGTCAGGAAACGCGGTCATCATTGAACCATATGCCTCTTTTAATCCTCTTGAGTATGCGTTCGTCTTCATAAACTCAGCTGGATTTCTGATCCATGCATATAAACTTTGCCTGTCACTCCAGGGGCCCCTGTCTTCAAAACGAAGGATTGAAGGACCTGTACCGCCCCTAAAAAGATTATGACAAGCCGCACATTTTTGCATAAATATTATTTTGCCTTCATAGGCAGCACCTTCCAGCGGAGCTTCTTGTTTAGCTTTTTCAGCATCAGTAATAGTTAAAGTTGGATTATCTGCAAGAGCGACACGCGAGATCTTTTCAACAACAGAGCCCGCAATTGGAATCATTAATGCGAGCAAGAAACCTTGAACGATATATTTAAGCTGCCGGGTCACCTGGTAAAGTTATTCCACAAAATATCCCGCTCAAAGCAGGATTCAGATTGAATATTTACTCTTTTTTACCAGACCTCACTAAAATTGACAACAGCATTGCAATCCTCTAATAAAAACTCGTAAATAAAATTATTACCCTTGTTCTCCAATTTATAAATGCCGTCATTCAAAAGATATACTTCTGCTTCCTTCATATCCGGATCAACAATGATATAATATTTTATCCCTTGTTCCTGGTAAAGTCCGTATTTAGTATGCCTGTCTTTTAAGGCCGTTGAAGGAGAAAGTATCTCAACTACCAAAGCCGGCGGGAAATCCAGGAACTT
This sequence comes from Acidobacteriota bacterium, assembly GCA_031413075.1. GTDB lineage: Bacteria > Acidobacteriota > Blastocatellia > Pyrinomonadales > Pyrinomonadaceae > JAIBCC01. Next base: position 841 of record JANOEF010000849.1, read on the forward strand.
TTTGGTGATCTCGCGGCAAACAATCAACAGGTCTGGTTGTAAAACAGTATCATCCCCGATCAGATAATCAACAGGTTGATATACCTTACATTGCTGACAATTTTTTAGTGGATTGGCAAATTCAGTAGAGAGATTAACTGCTATCTGCTGGTGTTTGGGTGCGGGAGCAGGACTCATAGCATATGGAATGCCTTCAATCACCTCCCACTTGCCTTCCCAATGCAGGTAATCACTATAAGTGTAATGTGGCAATATCTTTACGGCATCCAAAGCAAAATGATTTCATCAAAATTACTCTTTTTGCCTAAGTTTTCTAACCCCTCAAGACTTCTCTCGCAATAACGATTTTCTGTATCTCACTTGTTCCTTCGCCAATCGTACAAAGTTTTGCATCCCGATAATGTTTCTCAACGGGAAAATCCTTGGTATAACCATAACCACCAAAGATCTGGACTGCATCATTTGCTACCCTTACCGCTACTTCACTGGCATAGTATTTCGCCATTGCAGCTTCCTTTGTCATGGGCTTTTTCCTGTTTTTTAGATCACAGGCCTGCAACGTTAATAATTCCGCGGCCGTTATTTCGGTGGCCATGTCTGCCAATTTGAAAGATATACTCTGGAAACTCGAAATTGGTTTATCAAACTGGTGACGCTCCTGCGAATATTTCAAGGCTGCTTCATAAGCCCCTTTAGCGATACCCAACGAAAGTGATGCGATAGAAATTCGTCCACCATCCAATACCACCATCGCCTGTCTGAATCCGTCACCTACTTCACCCAGTCGATTCGAGTCAGGAATGCGGCAATTATCAAAAACCATTTCAGCTGTTTCACTGGCCCTCATACCCAATTTGTTTTCCTTCTTTCCGGCGCTGAAGCCTGTTGTGCCCCGCTCTACCACGAATGTTGTTGAATTATTTTTTGTCCTCGGTTCTCCTGTACGGCAAATCACCACCGCCACATCGCCGCTTTTGCCATGCGTGATCCAGTTCTTGCGATGGCATCCCAGCCTCGCGCTCGTTCGTTTTCCGACGGCGCGACTTCGATATAACGGCGATAAAGATTTATCGCTTCATTATATTGTCCGATTTGAAAATAAGTATTTGCCAGATGAACGAGCGCGACTTCAAAATGCGGTTTGAGTTCGAGAGCGCGGTTGTAATTTTCAATTGCCTTCGGATAATCGCCCGACCATTGATACGACAAACCCAAACTGTCGTAAGCGTTGGCTTCGGCGGGCGCAAGCGCGACGTAACGCTGATGCGCGGCAATCGCTTCGTTGTGTTTGCCCGATTCCGAATAAATCGAGCCGAGCAAGTTGTAAATATTTTTGGCTTCCGCGTCAATCGTCAAACCTTGTTTCAAAACTTCGACGGCTTCATTTAATCGTTCTTCGCCTTCAAGAAGTCTGCCCAAACGCCAATAACTTTCGGTTTCCAACGGATATTTGGCGATGATTTCACGATAGATTTCGATGGCGTTCTGAAAATCGAGATTGGCAATCGCATACCAAGCGTTTATATTCAGACGGTCTTTTTCGCTCAATCTTTCCGCGAGTTTGAACGCTTTTTCAAGGTGCGGCTTGGCTTTATCGGCAATGCCCCAAGTTACAGCGTAAGTGTAACCGATGCGGGCGTGAGCCATCGCAAATTGTGGGTCAAGCGCGATGGCTTTTTCCAAAAGCGCGATAGCTTCGCGGTTGTGCAAAGCCTGTGCTTTTTCGACTGCCAGCGAATAATAACGAAAGGCTTCTAGATTGTCGGTCATCACGTCGGCGAAATTAGTTTGATTTTCCGCTACGTCCACGCTGAAATATTTGGCTAATTTCATCGAGAGCAAATCAATCTCGGTCAAAATTTGTTCGGGTTTTTCGACAATCAAACTTTCTGATGCGAGTAACGCGCCGTTGTTTGCGTCGTGAAGCTGCACGTCAATTCTGATTTTCTCGCCCGCTTTGGCAAAATTTCCCGTGATGAAATTCTCAGCCTGACTTTTGCGAACAACAGTGATAATTTGCTCAAACGGAATTTCGCCACCTTGCTGAATGCCGTTTTTTTCGAGTAACAGATGAAATTGCTGACGGCTTAAAACATTGATTTTGTTTGAGCGCGAGAGATTTGTAATGAGCATATCGGCAAGACCTTCGCGCAACCATTCGAGTTCGGCATTGCCCGTTTGATTTTCAAAATACATCACGGCGAGCGATTTTTTGCCCGCTATCGGCGGCAAAGTTACATCGGCGGAATTTTGTTCGGTTTGCCGTGATGTTTGACCTAAAAAAAGAAATAGAGAAATAGAAATGATTGCTAGAAAAAGCACGAAAAGCACTTTGCGACCGGCGAACAGTTCACGAATCGAAACTGTCGGCTGAAAATCATTTTTCTTTTCGGGTAAATCAGCGGCGCGAAAATCGGTTTGTGGCTCTTCGATTGCGCCGATAAAGCGATAGCCTGATTTGGAAATAGTTTTGATAAAGCGCGGATGATGAGAATCGTCGCCGATGGCGCGGCGGATTTCTTTGACACACTGCACAAGCGCATCGTCGGTAACGGCAGTATCTTTCCAAACGACTTCCATCAATTCTTCTTTAGTAACAAGCCGCTGACGCTCTCTGAGCAGATGAACGAGAACGGAAAAAGCCTGTCGCCGAAGATGTTGTTCTTCCTCGCC
>JANOEF010000850.1:0-20364 GCA_031413075.1 Acidobacteriota bacterium
GAGCCATACTACGCCTACTAATCCGACTAAAAATGCTCCGGCTAAAGCCACAACTGTCAAGAGCTTACCAACTGCTGAAACACTTTTTTTAAAAAATCCCACTATTTTATAATCCTTCTAAAAACTTGCAAATAAACGGAAGTTTAACATTTTTTGAACCTTTTTGACGAATGACGAATGATTAAGTCAAACGATTTTCAATACTTTTTCAACTCGGCGATGAAAAATCCGTCTGTCCTGTGATGATGAGGAAAGGTGCGTCCAAACCCTTCACCGGTCAAAAAGTTTTCGGCAACATTCGGGTTTTGCTTCAGAAACTCAGGATTCAGATTCAGAAATTTTTCGATGACCTGTTCGTTCTCTTCAATTTCTAAAGAACAGGTCGAATAAATTAACCGCCCATTTGTTCTCAACAGCTTTGATGCGTTTTCGAGGATTTTAAGTTGTTTCAAAGCGAGTTGGCAAATATCATTTGCTACCAAAAAGTATTTGATTTCCGGATTGTGCCGGATGGTTCCAGTTCCTGAGCAGGGCGCATCTATCAAAATCACGTCAAAATTGTTTTCTGCAAACGGTAATGAATTTTCTGCATCGTATTGAACAAAATGAATATTTTCAACCCCTTGCCGGCGGCAATTATCTCTTGAAACGACCAACCTTTGATGATATAAATCCCCCCCAATCATCAATTCCGAGCTATTTGACGATTCATTTTCAGCGATTAAACTAAGCTTGCCGCCGGGGGCGCAGCACACGTCTAAAATTTTTTCTCCATTTTTTAAGGCTATGGACTTGGCAACCATTTGAGAGGATTTGTCTTGAAAATAAATCTCTCCTTTTTCTGCTAATTCAAATAATTCACCGCGAGTCAGGTTCTCAAGTTGTTTCCGAGTCTCAGCTGAAGTTTTTTGGGTCGCCCGAAAATCCAAATCCGGCGTTTCATTATTTGCTTGACATAATTTTCCGGTTTCTTCGATCCCAAACTGAGAAATCCATCTCTCGACCAACCAACGAGGATGAGAGGTTTCAAGCGAAACTTTCTCGATTTCATCGGTAAACTTAAGTTCAACTTTTTCACTCGCAATTTTTCGTAAAATAGCATTAACCAATCCTTTAGCCGAAGTTTTTTTTGCCCTTTGAACCAGATTAACTGATTCATTAATGATTGAATAAACAGGTATTTTGTCGAGAAAAAGCATTTGATACGCCCCCAATCGGAGCGCGATTCTCACTTCGAGGTCGAGTCGTTTGGTGACAAAATGTTGAATTATTTGGTCTAAATAAATTTGTTGGCGCAGGGTTCCGAGAGTTAATTGGTGACAAAGTGCCCGGTCTTTGGGGCTCAGATTTTTTTCATACTGTGGCAGCAAAACCGAGGAAAAAGCTTTTTCTTTTTCGATCCTTTGCAGGATTTCAAAACTTGAGACTCGTGACGGAGATATTTTCATTTGGTTTTCAGGGCATTTCGATAATCGGCCGACAAATCAACTAATTCCCCTTTTTCTAAATTTTCGTCCACAGTGCGGCGGTCATCAAAAACAAAACACTCTCCTTCCCAGAGACTTTCTTCAGGTTCAACTTCTGCTAAATATTTCAAGATTCCACCTTCGAGTTGAAAAATGTGCTGGAAACCGAGACTTTTCAGATATGGGGCAAATTTTTCGCATCGAATTCCGCCAGTGCAAAACATCGCAATTTTTTTATCTTTGGCACTGATTAAATTTTCTTCGACAAATTGAGGCAATTCGCTAAAAGCCATCGTCTTTGGATTGACGGCATTTTTGAAAGTTCCGACTTCATATTCATACTGGTTTCTGGTATCCAAAATAATTGTATTTTCGTCCGAAATTATTTTGTTCCAATCAGTTGTTTTAACATGTGTGCCAATTCCCTTTTCAATCTCGACTTCTTTTCTGAGCCTCACAATTTCAGACTTGATCTTTACTTTTACCTTGCAAAATGTCGGAGTCTCATAAAAAGAAGTTTTGTAATTCAAACTGGTCCCCAACACAGTTTCGGCGGCGTAAATAAACTTTTCGATATTCTCCGGTAAACCGCAGACCGTGGCATTGTATCCTTCTTCGGCAATCAAAAATGTCCCTAAGACGGACAGTTGAGTCATCAAAGTTTTTAAATTTTTCCTAATCTCGGGCAAATCATCGAGCTGTTTAAATTCGTAAAAAGTAATAATCTGATAATTCATAAAACACTAATCTCAATCAAGTTTCTCCCCAATTTGAACTTTAACACCGTTCAAAAAATCGCGGGTCTTCATTCGATTTTTGCCCTCCAACTGTAATTCGTCAATTTGTAAAATCGAATTATCCCCGCAACTTACCAGTAATAATTCTCCTTTTGAGTCCAAAACTGTTCCGGGAACTAGTTGCTCAGATTCCACATCGGCAACTTTAGATTTCCAAATTGTCATTTTTTTTCCCTGATAATAACTAAAGCTGGTTGGAAACGGTTGAAAACCTCTGATTCGATTATTTATTTGCGGGGCTGATAGATTCCAGTCAATTTTGCCATCTGCTTTTTTCATGATCGGGGCTAAGGATGCCATTTCGTGATTTTGCGGAATATGGGCCAATCTTTGGTAATGTTCAAGGGTTTCCGCCAATAAATCCGCCCCTTGTAATGAAAGCCTGTGCATCAGCTCAATCGAATTTTCGTCCACTCCAATGTTTGTTTCCTGCTGTAACAGAATATCTCCGGTGTCGAGACCAATATCCATTTGCATGGTTGTGACCCCGGTTAACTTTTCACCATTGACGATTGCCCAATTGACCGGCGCCGCCCCCCGATATTTTGGCAAGAGCGAAAAATGAAGATTGAGACATCCCAACGGAAAAGCTTTCAAAAAGCTTTCGGGCAAGATTCGTCCAAATGCTACTACCACCGCAACCTCAGCTTTGACATTTTGAAATAACTCTAGAGTTTCGGGCGTTTTAATCCTGGTCGGCTGAAAAACCGGTAAATCATTTTGTAAAGCTAATTCTTTGACCGGAGGCGAGGTCAATTTATTTCCCCGTCCAGATGGGCGATCCGGCTGTGTCCAGACGGCCACCACTTCGTGTCCGGCGGTTAAGATTTTTTCCAGGCTCGGGACAGCTGCTGGCGGCGTTCCCATAAAAAGAATTTTCATTGTTTAGGATTTTAGCTGATTAAAATTGCGATTGCGAGGGTTTAGTAATAAAAAATTCCGGTTTAAGATGGGAAAATTTCTTCATATATTGTTCTCGCCAAACTTCCAAAAAGTTTTTTACCATTTTTTTGTTGACCAACGCATAGACACTGCCACCAAAACCTGCGCCAAAGGCCGAACTGGCGGCGGCTCCAAAGTTCCTCGCGGTATCTTGTAAATAATTTGTTTCAACGGTTTGATTTCCAAGCATTATATCCGCATTTCGATGAGATCTATCAATCAAATCGCCGATTTGTTCAATCTTTTGGTCAGCTAAAAGTGCAGATACTTGAGGAATAATTTCGTAGCTTTCAAGATAAAATTGAGTCAAACGATTGACTAAATCCCGGCTTTCAAGTTTCGTTTTGACTTTCTCAAAGCCATATTTTTCAATCACTTGGGCTAATGAAAGGGTTTGGTCAAACTTTTTGATGATTTCCTGCGACATCAGCGACAGCCGATTGTATTTAGCCAGAGCCGCCCCCGTTTTTTCTGCCACCACCCCGCTCGCCGCAATCACAAAAAGATATTCTTCGCTCAACCTAAAATCACCTTCGTGTCTGACCGGGCAAAAAGAAAACCGGCTGAGATGGTTTTCTTTTCCGCAAATAATTGCCGTCTGATCCTGACTCCCCCCAAAAGTCCCGACCCCTTTATTACCTTTTAACTCCCCAAAATCGTAGCCGTTTTCGATACATCCCAAATAATTGCCAAGGGCGAATTTATCCGGAATATTTTTTTGATATTCTTTAAACTGAGGTAAGTTGAATGCTTGAGAAATGGCCAAAAATGTCGCGACTATCAAAGCCGATGAACTCGAAACCCCGGCTGCCTGCGGTAAATTTAAGTAAACTTGATCTCTACGCCTTTTAACTTTTGACTTTTAAAATTTTGAGCCACCCTTTTGGTAACTGTCTGCGGATAGTTTGCCCAATGATGGCTCTGAATCTTCAAATTCTCGTCCATTGGAAAGGTAATGACTTCATCCGTATCTCTATTAACTAGTTCTACAAGTCCATTTCCGATCGGTCTGCTTTCAACCGTAAACCCTTTGTCTATGGCACACACCAGGCTTCTACCGCCACCATAATCAGTGTGTTTGCCTAAAAATTCAATCCTTCCGCCAACAAACATTTTATCCATTTTGATTCAATTTTTTCGCTATTTTGCTCACATCCGACCGACTTGAAAGATCTAAAACACCTTCATTTGAAAAGATTACGGTAAATTTTTCGGCTCGGTTTCGGATTGCAAAATTGACTGCATCTGCCAGCTCAAACTCTTTTCTCGGCGAAAGATGAATGTTCTGACAAGCCTCAAATATTTTCGGCGAAAAATGCCAGGCGTTCATTGAAATAAATGCTTCTGTTTCGGTAGTTTCCGGTTTTTCAATAATTCTCAACAAGGAATTGTCCTCGTCAATACTCAAAACTGCAAATTTATTAATTTTTTCTTCGTCTATATTACTTTTGTTTATCAGGGATTGTTTGTCAAAAGCGAGTAATCCCGCCTGATTTAATTGCCCTAGCTCTCGTAAAGCATTGACTGGATACAGATTATCAGAATTAACTACAATAAAATTATCTTGATTGGCAAATTCTTGAGCAGCCAATACGGCATCCGCCGTCCCCAGCGGTTGATCCTGCACCGCAAATGAGATGTTGTAGTTAAGCTGACAGCAAAATTCACGAATCAAATGATGTTCAGGGCCGATGACCAAACACATTTCTGAAAATCCGGCCTTAGCCAGACTTTCAAATATAAAATCTAAAAGAGTTTTATCACCAACAATCGGCATCAGGGTTTTGATTCCCTGAGCGGCAATTTCGGTTTGTTTTGAGCCGAGTCTTATCTGTTCGTGGCCGGCCCGCAATCGCTTGCCCAATCCCCGGGCCAGAATGACTGCTTTGGTTGTCATTTCTTACCTAAACGCAGGGCATCAGCCATCACATAAAATATCCAATTTTCCTCCATAGAGCCCCGAATGAGATGTGCATTTACCCCGGTCGCGTAAATGGCAACATCTTCACCTCCATGAGTTTCGCTGCTCAAAGGGACGGCGGCTTCTTGCAGATACTCCGGTTTTGTCACCAGTTCCTGAGTCAAATCCGGACGCTGACCGTCTTTATAACCTTTTCCATTGGCATAATTTAGCGTAGTAAAGGGTTTGCCATTTTTGTCGGTTTTCGGCTTAGTTTCAGGCATTCCTTTGCCATCAACTTCCTGCGTCAAGCCTAAAATATTATTGCCCCGAATCGGGTAGCCGCCCATCGTGAAGGTATGAGAATGATCTGCTGTGACAATGATTAAGGTTTCATCAAGATTTACTTTGCCGAGCGCGGTTCGAACTGCATTTGAAAATTCGATGGTCTCAGTTAATGCCCGAAACGCGTTACCGTCATGATGGGCATGGTCAATCCGTCCCCCTTCAACCATTAAAAAGAATCCTTTTTTATTTTTCGCCAGAATATCAATTGATTTGTTTGTCATTTCTGAAAGACTTGGCTCACCATCCTGGCCCTTGTTTCGGAAATATTCGTATTGACAATGATCCGGTTCAAATAAACCCAATAATTGCTTGGTTGTTTTTAGGTCAACTCCATCAAACCCTTTTTTATCATATACATAGCGTCTCAATTTTGTATCTTTTTGTAACCACTCGTTTGGAAGATTTCGTTTATCCAGTCTCTCGCCTTTGACTTTTGGATATTCCGGGTCAAATTCTTCACGCGGCAAAAATTTAGTCCGTCCCCCGCCGAGAGCCACTTCTAACCCGTCGCCAATCGGGAACTCGACAAGTTGACGGGCAATGTCCGGAAAATTATTAGCTGCGGCCTCACGGTGAAGCCGGGCGAGAATCAAATCATTATCGAGTTCAGCTTTTTTGGCACTTTTCTCATAATCTCCGTCAGTTTCCCAATCCCGATCCGCAGAATGAGCATAACAGGCCCCGGGAGTCGCATGAGTCAGTCGGGCAGTGGTCACGATTCCGGTCGAAAGTCCTTTCTTTTCCGCCATTTCTAACAAAGTAACGGTTTCGTTTCCTGTGACGGTTCGATAATCGGCCCGACTTACATTTTGGTTAACCGAAAGAATTCCTTCGTCGGTTTTGATGCCCGATATAATCGCCGACATGGTTGGAGCCGAATCGGAAGTTTGCTGGTTGGTTGAATAGGTTTTGGACAACGCAGAGAATGAGAATTCTTCGAAACTGAGACGATTTTCCTCGCCGCTTTCGCCCCTCAGTTGTCCTTCGAGAATTCTGGCGGCGGTCAAAGTTGAAATTCCCATTCCATCGCCAATAAACAAAATCACGTTTTTGGCTTTTCCTTTCCGGATTTTGACTTTTTTAGCCTGTTCGATCGCTCTCCAACCATCTTTGACCCAGGTTTCAGGAGTTTCAACCCTCTTGACCGGAAAGCGTTCCGTCTGGGCAAAAGTAGAAATAAAAAAAGTAACTAACACACATCCGGTTAGAATCTGAACTGATATTTTTTTCATAATTCACAAGATTTTATAGCAATTAATCTCCAATAAAAAATGGCGTGAGAGTTTTTCACTTTTCACGCCAAATAAATTAAAGCCCCTCTGATCCATCTCATTTTTTCTAATAACCGCAATGATAATTTGAGGCTTCTAAAACTCGCTCCCAGGTTCCTTCGTTGCGTTGATAAGCATTAAAACCTGCTCCCTCGAAAGATTGAACATAGGTAAAAATTTCTGCCACCCCATTATTGTTGAAATCCAGAACATCCAGCAGTAACTCGTGATAAACGCCTTCATCCAGATTTTTGATTTCGCCGCTCATCACTTCATCTTGCTTAACCCTTCGGAATTCGCCGTATCCAATTGAATATTTATCACCGCGAACTTTATCAGCAATAAAAAACAACAATGCCCTTTCTGTAGCCGATGTCGCCACCCAATAAGTTCCGACAAACTCGGGAACTTTATCATTATCAATATCAAGGGCAGTTAAATTGTGCGAACGCAATGTTTTGGCTGAAACTTTATTTTTTCCAAATTCGGCCGTCACCAGTTTTTCAATCTCCATTCGTTCAAGCTGCGTCGGCATCCGTCGGAGCCCTGATCCCGGTTTGGCGGGTTTGAGGTTAGTGGCCAATCCCATCACAAACCCCTTTAATTTTGCTTTTTGTGAAGTGACAGAGGTAGTTGCCATATTTTGTGAACATTCGGCTGTCGGGTCATTTTTGATGACCGAGGCAGTGCCTGCCACAACTCCGCCAAAGATAAGATTATAGACGGTTTTTGGTTTGTAATAAGTTTGGTTGAACGCCTTTAGAATTGCTGCGTCGTCCCCACCGCTAACGGTTTGCAGAAGTTTCCCATTCTCGATCTTGGCCAACGGCTCCAGTATCCTGCCATCGTTTAACACCGCAAAAATAATTTTGTTTGGAGTTTTTTTGGCATTATTTTGAGCCCAAAAGGGAGTAGCTAAAGTTAGCATTAACAGAATTGACCACAATATTTTGCTTTTTTTGAAATTCATATATTTTGGCTTGATTGTAAATAATTTGAGTTTTAGAGGACTTAAACCATTCATAACCGCTTCGGTTTGATTGGAGAGTGTCAATCTAAGATTCTTCTTTGCCCGTAAATAACTTCGGTGCCCGCCAGATAATCGTGTAAAGCACGGCCTTTGGCATTAAAAATTGAAAATAATAATCCTAATCCTCCGGTCAGAATAGTAATTGGATATCCGATAAGATGGCGAAACAATAAACTTTTAAATGATGGAATTGCCCCGTCGGATTTGACGACTCTGAGCCCGGTCAACATTTTTCCGACACTCTGACCGGCGAACATCGGAAATATCACAAAATTCGTTAATCCCAACAGCACCATTATCAGCCAACCGGCATTACTCAATTCGCTATTGAGCAATTTTGCCCCATCATTTCCCATTAATCTGCCGACAAAAATGGCAGTTAGCGGAACACTGACTAAAAAAATATAGTCAATCAACAATGCGCCGCATCGCAACAAAAACGGAGCTTTTAATTTTTCCGGGTCAAAATCCACCACTATTTCTTGAGGTCTGGTTTTGACTTTCGGAATTGCCTTATCTACTCTTGAACTCATTTTAAAATTGTAATTGAAAAAGGCGAAAAGTAAAAAAGTGAAAAGGTGAAAAGGTGAAAAGTCTGATTGACCCCGACTGTTTTTTAAAGGTTAAAATCTCTAAAGACCAAAACTAATTCACTGATTCAAATAATTTGCTTTTCTTTTTTCCAGATTTATAATTTCCCTCAAATTTTACCCTATCATAAAACGGAGCATGGTATCGCCGACCCTGATTTTATCTCCGTTTGCCAAAACATGAGGTTGTCGGGGCAAAAGCCGATTTGCCTCGCTCCCCGGACGCATCAAAGTTGTGCCGTTTGATGAACCTAAATCTTCGAGCATATACATCTCGTTATCACGCCAAATCCGGGCATGTTTACGCGAGATTTTGGTTTGGGGATCAAATTTGGACAAATCAACTTCGGGGAAAATGTTTGACATCGGATCTCGTCTGCCCAACAGATTGCTGTCTTTTTCTAAACTATATTCAACTTGCTCTAACTCGTTGGTTCCAACTACCATCAAACGGGCCGTTAATTTGACCGGGGCAAAAACAGGTGCTGATTGAAGACTCTGTGATGACTGGGCGGCCATCGGCTGCTGTGCACCGCAGAACGGACAAAACATATCTGTGGCGACAATTTTTTGACCACAAAAACCGCAAAACACCGCGACAGTTGAGGCAGATTGGAGTCCTGAATTTGGAGCTACCACACCAAAAGTTACCACTCCTTTTCGTAAATTATCTAAATGTTTAGCCAGAGTATCCCGCATCTCAGCTGCCGAAACGAATCTTTGAGCCGAACTATACTCCACTGACCTCATCAATATCTGTTCAATCTGATCGGACAATTGCGGGTTTATCTGACGTGGACGTGGATTTTTGTTGAAATCAAAAATCAAAAGCGGATTGCTTTGCGGGTCGGCCCCGGTCAACAGGTGAAACATCGTTGAACCAAGGCTGTAAATATCAGAACCGGGTTCGACATTTCCGCTAAAAAGTTCAGGCGGAGCATATCCCATCGTCCCAACGGCCGTGACCCCCTTTTCCTCCTTGCTGACCGTCCGGGCAATCCCGAAGTCAATCATCATTACTTTCCCGGTATTTCCGTCAATCATAATGTTAGACGGTTTCAGATCGCGATAAATAATCGGGGGTTCATGCCGGTGAAGATATTCCAAAACATCTGCAATTTGAATAGCCCAATCAGTAACTGTTACTTCGTCAATACGGCCTTCGGGAGCTGCCCGCAACCGACCGGCCAAATCCCCCCCCGAAATAAATTTCATGACCAAATAAAATCTGCCTTCGGCATTGTCATAAAAATAATCGAAAATGGTCGGAATAGCCGGGTGGTCGAGCGAAGTCAACAATTGCGATTCGCGTTTGAAATCACTGATTGCTTTTTCCTGTTGAGTTTCCTCAATGTAGGATTGCACCATTTCTTTAACTGCTCGTTTAATCCCAAGATTTTTGTCAGTCGCGAGATAAACCGCCCCCATTCCGCCGCCACCGATTTTTCTTTCGATTTGATACCGATTATAGAGAATAGTGCCTTCGTCCAACGGCTTTAGTTTAATTTTATTTCTTCCATCAGTATCAACGCCCATCCCGATATTCGGATTTGTAAAAGCGCGTTCGGCTTCATTCCCACTCTTGACTTCAGAAAGCTGGTTTTCGATGGGTGAGGCCTCCGTTTCTAAAACTACAGCCTGTTTGTTTTCATTGATTGGAACCGAAACTTCGGGAATCGAAAAGGGTTCAGATTGAGCTACTTTTTCAGGTTCTTCGATTACCTTTTGAGGTTCTTCGGCAATAACTTCAATTTCTTTGAACGCTTCAATAGGTTCAGTTAATTGAGGTTCTTCAATCGCCGGTTTAATATCTTCAACCGTTGCTTCAATCAAAGAGTGTGAAAACATTGGTGTTACAACTGATTCGGCGGCATTTTGAGGCGCCTTAACCAACTCTTTCGAGTCTGAAGTTATTGATTCACCCGCCGTTTTGTTTTCTGATATTTGACCTAATCCGGGACTAGATGTCGGAAGTTGGCCCGACATATAAGGTATCGTGGAACTAAATTCGTCCTCTGCAAAAACCAGTTCAGCATTCTCAGTTTTCACTATACTTGACGGCTCTTCTGACTTTCCTGTCATCAAAGTTGGTTCAATTTGAATCGGACTGTTTTCGGTTAAATCTGAGGGCACTTCAAACTTTTCTTTTGTTTTGACTAATTCCTGGTCTGTAATATCGGTTGGAGCCGTAAGTGTTTCAGCAGGATTTTCAAAAATCTCCAGATTAGGCAACTCGGCAGGGATTTCTTCAATCGCCAAGACCGGCATTTCAGCTTTTTCACTTTCCAATTCGCCCGAAGTCCCGAAAGATTCCTCTTCTATTTCAACTTTTAGCAAATCAGCTGGTTCAGAGTTTTTTCCGACTTGGGCTAAATCTTGGTCAAACCGGGGTTCTTCGGTCACCGGCGATATTTGAGGCAATTCAGGCTCAATTTTCTCCGGTAAATTTACTTGGATATCTGTTTCGGGTAAATCTACCTGCATATCTGTTAAATGTGCAATCGGAGGTTGAAAATCTGCGTCTGAATTAAATGGGGTGGGAGGCCTCGGATCCTCAATTGCTTTTGGCGGTGAATCAACCAATGAAGTTTCGAAAGAAACCGGAGGTATTTGTTCCGAAGCAGAAACTTCATCAGGAATATTGGCCGGGTTAGCCGTCAGCGAAATTCCGCAATAAGGGCAAAAAACATCGTTTGGGGCGACTTCTGAGCCGCATTCAGGACAATAAATCATTTTCTTTAATAAATAAAACTAAATTAGGTTAAATCTCAAAAAAGTTTTTCCGACTATTATCTCATCTCCATCAGATAAAATATGCGGGTTGCCGGGGATTAATCGTCGTCCACGATTGACAAAGGTTCCGTTGGTCGAACCCAAATCTTCGATGACACACTGCTGATTGGCAAATTTTATTCTGGCGTGTCGGCGTGATACTTTGGCCTCTGGATCAAACGCATCTAAATCTATATCAGGGAAAATACCATTATCGGCGTCCCAGCGTCCGATATAGGATTCGGCCGAACCGATAGTAAACTCAGTGCCGACCGATGTTCCTCTTTCGATCGTCAATTTGGCCTGAATTTGTTGCAGTCCCGACTGGTCACTGTTTTTTTCCAATGTAAGATTTTCGATTGATTTTGGCTCTTCTATAATTAAAGGTATCCCAACCGAAGTCACACTGGCTGATTGAATGCCCGAAATTTCAGTAAAAAAAGGAGGATTCAACTGGGTTTCAAATTTATTGGCGGGCTTCAAAGGTGTTCCGCATTCATCGCAAAATTGTGAACCTTCGAGATTTTGTGTCCCGCAAGCTATGCATTTATTCATTTCTATTATTCTTGCGACCTTATTATGATTAATAAATTACTTTTGTATTTTACCCCGTAAATGCCTAATCGTAAATAGGACTTCCGAACTTGTGACATTTTTCTTGCCAGTCAGCTGTTTTATTTTTCAAATTTTCGCTTGTTATTTTACCTGGTTTCTTTCAGGTTTGATTCATGTGAATAAATCTTGTGACCTTAAAGTTAGAGAACATGAAACGGCTTTTTAGACTGTAAATACCAGTCAGACAACAGTTTATACTTATCAAGCGAAAATTCAAAATTTACTTTTTAGTTTTTTTTAGCTGTCATTTTAACAAACTGCTGGGTTTGTCTTATGACAGAAATAGTTATTCAAAAATAAAAATATTAATCTTTATTTAACGACAATCAAACTATGGAAATTTATTCAAAAAATGAGAGTTACTCACTATTATTTGAAACAAATTAATTTTTGGTAACGTATCTAGGGCTGTGACGCATTTCAAATTTCTATTTTGCGTAGGTTAGTTTTTAAAATCAATATAAATCCGTTTCAAGAGGAAGAAAATAATGGCACTCAGCCGTCGAAAAAAAATTATTATTGGCGTAATCGCATCCGTTTTGCTTTTTTCAATTATTCTTATAAGTGTTTTTGCCAGCCGCAAGGACATCCCCGAAGCCACCATCGTCAAAGTTGAGCCAAGAAAAGAATTGCGTTCTACAGTTACGGCTTCGGGTGAAATTCGTCCGATTCAATTTATCAATCTGACCAGTGAAGTTCAGGGACGCATCGAAGAAATTTATGTCAAAGCGGGTGATGTCGTGACCAAGGGGCAACCTCTGGTCCGTTTGGATCCAGAACAACTGCAATCTAATACTGATGCCCAAACAGCGGCCTACCAGGCAGCCCAAAATGAATCACAAGTTACCCGTTCACAAATCATTGCCGCCCAAAATCAATTATCACAATCCCAACAAGGTCAAATTGCTTCTGACGCAGCTGTTAATACTGCACTGCAATCTGTAGCCTCTTCCCGAGAAAATGTTAATCAAGCCCGGCAAGGAGTTGTTTCAGCCCAAACCGATATTGATCGGGCTCAGGTGGAAGTTAATGCCGCCAATCGTGAATTGAAAAGATCTACCGAATTGCTCGAAAACGGAGTTATTTCACGAGTCGAATACGACCAAACAAAAGACCGGGTCGAAAATGCTAATGTCGGATTGAGAAATGCCACTGCCCGGCTGGAAGCTCAACAAATTTCGGTCAAAGAGGCCCAAAACAGGGTCAACGAAGCGATTGCGAGAGCCAATGAGGCGAGAGCCCGGGCGTCTCAACAGGCTGTCTCGGTTAAAGATGCCAGACGTGGAGTAGATTCCGCGGGTTGGAGTTCAAAAGCCAGTGAGCAACGCACTAATCAAACTTTGGCTGTTCTCAAAGGTCAAAGAAATCAGCGTGATAAAACCTTACAAATTGCCCCAATTAATGGAGTTATCGCTGATATTCCTTCTAAAGTCGGAACCTTTGCCGTAGCCGGTTTATCCACAACTGCACTTTTAACCATCGCTGATATGTCAACTATCAATGTCGAGGTAAAAGTTGACGAAACAGAATTTACAAAAGTCAAAGAAGGTCAGACGGCGAAAATTAAAGTTGATGCTTTTGGCGAAAAAGAAGTTGCCGGAGTGGTGATTAAAGCCGAACCGCTCGCCCAGGGTAAATCGGCCACCACCGGCGGACTTTCAACCAACATCAATGTTCAGGAAGCAAAAGAGTTTAAAGTCATTATTGAACTGAGAGATATTTCGAACGAAGTCCGCGAAGGTTTACGTCCCGGAATGAGTGCAACGGCTGTCATTATTACTGATACGGCAAAAGATGTTGTCACTGTTCCGCTTCAAGCCCTCGTCGAAAAACAACCGGAGTCACCGACCCCAACCCCGGAGGGAATGAAGAATGACACAACATCTCCCTCAGACAAACCAAAACCCTTAAAAGGCGTTTATATTCTGGAAGATGGCAAAAAAGCCAAGTTTGTCGAGGTAATTACCGGAATAACCGGTGAATCTGACATCGAAATAAAACAAGGAATCACCGCGGGACAGGAAGTTATTACCGGGCCGAGTCGAATACTAAAAACATTGAAAGACGGCGACCCGGTTAAAAAACAAGTCAAAAAAGAAGGCGAGAACGCAAACAAATCATAAGCAAAGTTAGACTCAGAATCCGCAACATTAGCTAATATAGTCTGTCATAAAAACTATTCAGCTGGTCGCGAATATCTGAAACTTTCTGGACCTTTAATAAATTTTATGGAAGATATTCAAAAAAACGGAAATTACAATCCAAACGCCAGCGACTCCTTGATTTCGATGCGAAATATTTGGAAAACCTACCAGATGGGGACAGAGCAACTTCACGCCCTCCGTGATGTTTCCTTTGAAGTCAAAAAAGGCGAATATTTGGCTATTATTGGACCTTCCGGTTCTGGAAAATCAACCCTCATGAATCTCATCGGTTGTCTTGATTCGCCAACCAGTGGTCAGTATTGGATTAACGGAAAATTGGTTTCGAAAATGACTGATGACGAATTAGCCAGAATCCGTAATCAGGAAGTCGGCTTTGTTTTCCAGACTTTTAATCTTTTGGCGCGGGCTACGGCTTTGCATAATGTCGAATTACCACTTATTTATGCCGGGATGGGCGCATCGGAAAGACATCAACAGGCCCAAAACGCCCTGGCCTCGGTCGAGTTGGGTGATAGAGTTACCCACCGTCCGAATGAGCTTTCGGGTGGACAAAGGCAACGTGTCGCCATTGCGCGGGCTTTGGTCAATCATCCTTCAATTTTATTGGCGGATGAACCAACCGGAGCCTTGGACACCAAAACCAGTCACGAAATTATGGCCTTGTTTGAAAAATTGCATGAAGAGGGCAATACGATTATTCTGGTCACGCACGAACACGATATTGCAGAACGTGCACACCGGGTGATCACTATCCGAGACGGACTGATTGAAAGCGACATCAAAACTAAATAATGAAAAATGATTGAAAACCTTCCCCTGTATATCGTAGTAATTTTTATTTTGACTACGCTGTTAACGGTCGGAATATTTCAATACGCATTAAAACGCGGTTCGTTCACCTCAAAAACGACCGCGTTTTTTCATTTCGTGCTGCCTTTATGGCTGATTTTTCAAGCCACGATCTCAGTTTTGGGTTTTTATCAGGTAACAGACACCATACCACCACGTTTGATATTGTTTGCTGTCTTTCCCGCCTTGGTAACCATCATCGGATTGTTTTTCTTTTCCCGCGAGTTTATCGAAAAACTGCCCCTTCAAGTTTTAACTTTTCTGAGCATTATCCGAATTCCGGTTGAACTGGTTCTTTTATGGCTTTTTCAAAATGGATATGTTCCGCAAATAATGATCTTTGAGGGGCGTAACTTGGATATTCTAAGCGGTATAACTGCCCCCTTTGTGGCCTGGCTAGCTTTTCGCGGCGGTCAAACTAATAAACCATTGCTGATCATTTGGAACTTATTATGCCTAGTTTTGCTATTTAACATCGTCACCCACGCCGCGCTTTCTGTGCCTTCGCCGATTCAACAATTCTCATTCGAACAGCCAAACCGAGCAGTCCTTTACTTCCCTTTTGTCTGGCTGCCCTCAACTATAGTTCCAATCGTCCTTTTTTGTCACCTGGCGAGCCTTTGGCAACTTTTCAGAAAATAAAACAAGCAAATCAAACCCGTAAGTAATCGCCCCGCCAGTTCTTAATAGCTAATTTAATATCTTTAGGCGTCGCAAAATCTCCGTTCAGTGTTTTTTGGACAAGTTCGGCCAATTCTTCATCCGAGGCAAAGCGTAACGAGATCATTTGACTTGTTTTCAATTTTGTCGCTTTTTCGGCTAATTCTCTCGGCAATAACTCTTCATAACGAAAGCGTTCTTCTAACCGAATAACCCGATCTTGCGCTTTTAGGGCTTGCACTCTGGCGGCGACATTCATCGCAATAAAGACCACTGCCATTAAAAGCCACTGAGCCCGATCCCAGCTTGGATATTGATAAAGCATGACTGATTGCCATATCAAATTAAAAAACAAAACTGGAAATAAGACGAAATGAACGAGCGGGAAAAACCGCGTATGATTTTGATAGGTTTGTGTTTCTGACATAATTTTAGTTGTTTTTGGGGAACGCCAGCCTCTTGCTGGCGTTCCTTTAAAGTTTAGTAACTGAAAAATTCTCCTGATTTTCTATTTCTTCGCCAGGATTGACAAAAAGATTTTGTTCAAACTTATATTGTTTATCGTAAAGCTGTTTGTAACGACCCATCAGAGCCATCAGTTCGTCGTGAGTTCCTCTTTCGAGAATTTCACCGGCTTCGACCACTAAAATCTGATCGGCGGAACGGATTGTCGAAAGCCGGTGGGCAATAACAAAGGTTGTCCTGCCCTTTCTCAGACGATTTAAGCCCTCTTGAATCAAGGCTTCGGATTCGCTATCTAAACTCGAGGTGGCTTCGTCTAAAATTAATATTTTGGGATTCGCCAATAGTGCCCTGGCAATTGCAATCCTTTGTTTTTGTCCGCCCGAAAGTTTGACCCCGCGTTCTCCCACAATGGTTTGGTAACCGTCCGGAAATTTTTCGATGAATTCATTTGCATTGGCAACTTTGCAAACTGCTTCGATTTCTTCAACGGTCGCGTCCGGTTTTGAAAAGCGAATATTTTCACTAATAGTTCCGTCGAATAAAAAATTATCCTGTAAAACAACCCCGAGATGTTTGCGATAATCCCGTAATTTTATTGATTGCAGATCTTGACCGTCAATTTTGATGCTCCCTGCTTTGGGTTGAATAAAATTCAGGACCAAACTCAAAATCGTTGATTTGCCCGAACCACTCGAACCGACCAGTGCCGTTGTTCCCCCAGCTTGAGAATGAAACGAGACGCCTTTCAGAACCGGAACGCCCGGTTCGTATTCAAACAAAACGTTCTCAAAATCAATCGTTCCCTCAATATCGGAGATTGAGGGTTTACCCGCATCGGCATCATCCTCGGTTTTCATGGCAAAAACTTCAGATATTCGATCCAACCCGGCAAACGCTTCGGTAATTTGGGTTCCGATATTAGCTAAATCAACAATCGGCATCACCATAAAAATGGTAAAAGCAATGTAGAGAGTAAAATCACCGGCTGTCATTCCATCTGCCGGGTTCAATTTGTTTGCCACAACTTCACTTCCGCCAAAATAAATCATCACCACAGCGATGGCCCCGATAATAACTGAGGCAAAGGCACCGGTAGCCGAAACTCCCGTCAATGACCGGGCAATATTGCGAAATAATTTGTGAATATTTCTGGCAAACGAAAGTTCTTCGCGTTTTTCAGCCGTATAAGCTTTGACGATTCGAATCCCGCCCAAGCCTTCGGTCAATCGTCCGGTCACCTGCGCTTCGATTTCTCCTCGCTCGCGGAAAAGTGGGCGAAGTTGCTTAAATGCGTAACTAAGAACAAAACCAAAAGCGACCAACACGGTCAGAGTGATCAATGTTATTTGCCAACTAAGGTAGAATAAAACAGTCATCGAAACTAAAGCTGATAATAAACCGCCAACGATTTGTCCTAATCCTGTCCCGACTAAATTTCGGATGCCTTCCGCATCTCGCATGATCCGGGAGATGAGTTGTCCGGTTTGAGTTGAATCGAAATAAGAAGTTGGCAGTCTTTCGATATGAGCCTGAATGCGTTTTCGCATTTCGGTAATGGCACGCTGGGCCGCTACTCCAAGCACTTGCGAAAGCGTAAACGAAGTAATTGCACCAATGAGAGTTGAGCCGAGGACAGCCAGTGCGATCCACTTCAACAAATGAAAATCCCCATTTCCAAACACATCTTCTACCAAAAATTTGGTGGAATAAGGTAAAACAAATCCCACCGCCCGACTGATTAGCATGAGGGCTAAACCAATCAGCAAACGCCACCGATAATTCCAAATCAGAATTCTCGCCTCGACCCAGGCCCGTGAGTAATCAATCTTTTTCTTCTTTTTTTCGTCAGACATATTTCGATTTTAGATTTGCGATTTTGGATTTTGGATTTTATGTTCGCAATTTTTGCTTATTTCGACTTTTACTTTTTGAATGACATCTTCCAGCGTAATTTGGTTTAGCTTTTCCAACAAACTTTGCTCTGCATCATTTAAAACTTCAGCTAAAACAGGACGAACAATTTTTCCCATCTCGCAATGATGCGATTCTTCAAACTGCGGAACATCAAAAACTGCGCCTTCTTCTAGTGCTTTGTAAATTTCCGCTAACGTAATTTCGCTTGGATTTTTCGTCAATCGTGCGCCGCCGCCGGTTCCCATTTTGACGGTAACTAATCCGTGACGAGTCATAAGTCCAATGATTCTACGAATTACAACCGCGTTTGTATTGCAACTTTGGGCAATCGCTTCCGAAGTCAACGGCATCTGCTCCGCGAATGTAAGCATTCCGGCGACGTGAATTGCTGTAGCTAATCGAGAATTTCCCGCCATTATGTAACAAGAATAGTTACAGACTTTGGATTAGTCAAGTGGTGGATAGAAATTGTTGTGAAATTTGGGTAAGATATTGAAAACATTTTGAACTGTTTTCAACTTATGAACCAAACATACATCAACGAACTAAAAAATCACATCGGCGCAGAAGTGACGCTGAAAAATAGAACTTAAAATATTTTGTTTGGGGAATTAAAACTATGAAATTATTACAAACAGCTAAATCTTGGAGGGGAAGATTCATTCGTTGGATTGAAGAATCGAAACCCGAAGAGGTTGAAATTAAACGAGTAGTGGTTCTACCCAATTTAAGAGAAGAGTTTTTTGTAATTGTGCTTTCAGAAGTTATAAAAGTTCTTGAAGATGAAAAAATCAATCTTCCAACAATGAAAGAATTTTATCATCCTGATTCCTACGTTATTTTTATAAATGATGCTGATGAAAGGAATTGGCGAGGCAAACACAAGCAAGAACTAATTAAATTTTTAAATCAAGAAACAATAATGAAAGCAATAGAATTAGCAAAAGGGAAACCCTTATCAACCGTAAGTATTGAATTTAATTTTATGGTTGATCCTACTTTTGAAGCGGGGAAATTCATGGTAAAAGTGTTTGATGATGAAAATGAAAAAGGTATCATTAACCAATTAAATGTTGAGAATACAACATATTTTCCTGAATCTGAAAAAGATAAAAATATAAATCCTGTAATTAGTCCAAAAATTGACTCCGATAAATCAGAAAAAAGGTATAGGTGGAATTGTGAAAAAGTATATCTTAAGTTTTATGGATTGGAAACACCTCCTTTTAACCTTACTCCTGACCCAAATTTTATCGTGTTCACGCCGAACTATAACGAAGTTTTGGCGGGTTTGTATTCCGGGCTGGAAAATGCAAAAGGTCTGATTGTTCTGACAGGCGAAGCCGGCACAGGTAAAACAACTGCCTTGAGGTGGCTTTTGCGCCGCCTTGATTCGAGCATTCTAGCGGCATATGTTTTCAATCCACGTCTTTCGATTGATGAATTTTATCATCACGTTTCGCAGATGCTCGGTATCCGCGATTGTTCAAACAAAACCGAATTGCTAAACGAAATTGGCAGATTTTTAGAAGCGCGACACGCCCAAGGACTTCGGACAATTTTGATTATAGACCAAGCACATAAACTTTCCGATTACGTTTTAGAAGAAATTCGCTTGTTGCTCAATTTTGAATCGGATAACGCCAAACATCTCCAAATTGTTTTGACGGGACAACCCGAATTGCGCGAAAAACTCAATCAACCGAACCTGCGCCAGATCAAACAGTGTGTCGCGCTTCGTTGCCAAATGCACCCGCTTCCGAATTTAGAAGCAGTTGAACTATATATTACCGAACGGCTTTTAATTGCCGGAAGAGAACAGCCGAATATTTTTACGCCTGCCGCGATTGATTTAATTTTCCAAAATTCGGAAGGTATTCCACACCAAATCAATAATCTTTGTGACAATTCGATGCTGTCGGGTTATGCTTCCAGCGAGCAAATCATCGGACGACAAATTGTCGAAGAAGTTGTTAAAAATCTTGACTTGATACCGCATAACTTTGATATTCAAGAAAACGAGAAAACTCTCCCTAAATATTCAAGGAGAGTTTTAACCGATGAGGCACAAGAAGAATTATGAAAAAACAGAGAAATTATAGAAAATGAGAAAAAAGAAACAAAAGACCTTGTTGATGAAGATGAATTAAACATTGAAGATGTTAAAGGGTTTTACTAAAGCTGAAGATTTTTTTAGAATGGGAAAACATAATTGAGTTGAGGAATTGTAAGGTGAGTATTTCAATAGAAAATTTGCTTGAACCGCGAGCCGACCAAAAAGGACGTTTATTTATCAAAGGGACACGAATTAGTGTTCATAATGTTGCAATTTGGTGGAAAATGGGCATAAACGCTGACGAAATTGCCTATCGTTGGGGATTATCTTTAGCGGGCGTGTATGCGGCGTTAGCGTTCTATTTTGCTAATCGGAATAAAATTGATAAGGAAATTACGGCTGATGAAGCAATTTCCGAAAAGCTGCCGAACGGGTGGACGAACACCGTTCCACCGCCCGGAAGGTCGAACGACAGGTCGTGGGGCGTGCGCTTCCCTTCCTGATAGTGCTGCGCCATCTCCTTC
>JANOEF010000851.1:0-13618 GCA_031413075.1 Acidobacteriota bacterium
AGGCCTTGCTGAAAGCTCATGGGGTGTCCTGCCAGTGTGGGGTGAAGAGAGGGTTCAGTTGAAGGCCTTGATGTCGCGGTAAGCGACCGGGCCGTTGTTCTGTGTTTCGAGCACCAGGCCCGTGCCGTCGGTGTTGACGGCCTCAACGCGGTCGCGCATCAGCGGTGTGCTGCTGACCGTGGCGGCGCCGGCGGTGGCAACAACACGAAAGCGGTACGGCGCACCGTCGGGCAAATTGCTCGCCGTCCAGTTGAAGGCATGGCGGCCGGCGGTCTGCGCACCCAGGTCCAGCGTTTCGACGACGCGGCCGGCAGGGCTCAGTTCAAAAACGTTACAACTTATAAATTATGGCGAAAAGTATGAATCTCGAACGCCCAAATTTTTGCGCTCGGCAATTAAGTCTTTCGCGACGGCTGTTGGTGGAAAATTAACACGGACATTTCTCACCCGCGAATGTGATATTGAAAATTTGTTTCTCGATAACTTTGCGATTTTTGGCATTTCGGCTCAGAAAAATTTGTTTTCAGCTGAAACAAAAGCCCGGATTGGAGAGAAAAACCCTTATTTCTATCAAAACCAATTATTGGGACACGCGGATGCAATAGAGGTTCTTGATAAGTTACTATATGTTGATTCAAAGACCTATTTGCACGAACTTTTAATGAAACAAGACCAGATGTCAATGGCAGCCTCGATTGAATCTCGCGTTCCTTTTCTCGATCATGAA
Source organism: Acidobacteriota bacterium (assembly GCA_031413075.1). GTDB lineage: Bacteria > Acidobacteriota > Blastocatellia > Pyrinomonadales > Pyrinomonadaceae > JAIBCC01. Next base: position 728 of record JANOEF010000851.1, read on the forward strand.
TTAGTTGAGTTTACTGCACGAATGCCAGTTAATATGAAACTTCGAGGCAAAACGACAAAATTTTTGTTGAAAGAAGCTATGAAGGGGATCTTGCCAGACGAGATTTTGCATCGACCTAAAATGGGTTTTCCTGTTCCAATGGAAAAATGGCTCAGTACTGAATTCAAATATCTAATAGATGAATATGTCTTATCCGAAAGAGTCTTGAATCGAGGAATTTTTAATGCTAGCTTAATTCGAGAGTTCGTGGCAAATCAAAAATACGGACAGGACTGGGCAAATCGTATTTTCAGGCTTATAAATTTTGAAATTTGGCAGAGGCTTTTCATTGACGGGGAAGTTTAATAATTGTAAAAGTGGAAAACCTTATAAATTCATATTTTATTTGCAATGTGATGAAAACAACTTTATCTATAGTAGTGCCCGCCTACAATGAAGCGGGGCGTTTAAGCCATTCGGTTCGGCAAATTCTTACTTTTATGCAAAATATGGATTTGGCAGCAGAGCTCATCGTAGTCGATGACGGGTCTCAAGATAATACGGCTATACTTGCATCGAAAACCTGTGACGAATTTCCCGCTCTGACAACCAAAATAGTCCGTTACGAAGAAAACCGGGGAAAAGGATTTGCTGTAAGAACGGGACTATTGCAAGCTACTGGTGATGTTGCAGTTTTTTCCGATGCAGATTTATCAACCCCAATTGATGAAATCTTCCGTTTGGTCGAACCTATTTACGATGGCCAGTTCGATGTAACCTTCGGCTCGCGGGCGCTTGAACGTAGTCTAATTGGAACTCATCAATCGTGGCGACGCGAAAAAGCGGGGAAAATCTTTAACCTGATTGTTCGTTGGCTGACGGGGTTACCGTTCTCGGATACACAATGTGGTTTCAAAGCCTTCAATATGCACAAGTTTCGCCCTTTGTTAGATGTCATGACAATTGATCGCTTCGGTTTCGATGTCGAATTCCTGTACGCCGCAAATATAAGAGGTTTAAGATTAAAAGAAATACCTGTTTGTTGGAATCATTATGAAGGCAGTAAAGTGAGCTTTTTTCAGGATGGCAAAAGAATGTTCAATGAGGTCAGGCAAATTAGACGAAATTCGAAAAGAGGTCAATATTCCAAAATCGAAGAGCTGAAGTTTCAAGAACTTGTCAGTTCAAACGCATAACATTGCAATTACATTTATTTTGCAATTTCATTTATGTAGATATTACGGACTTAAAATAACAAAATATGTTTAAGCGTCTTTCTTTATTGTTCGTTCCATCACTTTTGGGGATTCTTCTATCGATTCTATTTATTGGGATATATGGTGTTTTCAAAATTGAATTCGGGGATTCCAACGATTACATCAATGCCGCAAATTCATTCGTAAATGGTACTCCCTATCCATTACAAAGTGAATTTCATCCAATGTACCGCCCACCAATGTTCCCGTATTTAATTGCAATTGTTTGGTTAATATTCCCCCAAAGTATATTAGCAATAAAAATCACTCAGGTTTTTTTACATGTTGGAACAATTATTATCGCATACAAGACCATTTACGAGGTGTTACAAAAACATTATGCTTCATTTTTCGGCGCTTTGCTTGTTGCGATAAACCCTCTTCTTGTTGCGCACACAGTTGATTTCTACACCGAACCTTTACATACTTTTCTGTGCATATTGGCAATGTTTTTATTAGTCAAAATGCTGAAAGCCGATAAATTTATGTACTTTGCGGCATTTTATGCTGGAGTTGTTTTCGGTATGGCCGCACTTTGCCGCCCGGCAATTTTAGGCGTTACGATTTTGTTGTTTTTGGTTATAGCAGTTTTTCATTTGAAAGATAAGCAATGTTTAAGATTTTTGATAGCGGTTGGAGTTTTGTTTGTTTCAATGTTCCTCACAATTTTGCCTTGGACATATCAGAATTATAAACAAACAGGTGAGTTCATTTTAATTAATGATGGATTTAGCTACAATCTTTGGTTGGGAAATTTACCTGGAACGATTAAACTTTATGAAGAAGATTTTGCCACTAAACAAGAAAATCAGGCCTTTGCCGACTATTATTGGGGAACGGTTCAAAGAGAAAAACTCAAGGAATTGGAAAAGTCGGACAATTATTATCAACTGAAAATAAACGAGCGTGAGTTGGTTTGGCGGCGAGAAGCGTTGAAGAATATGACTCAAGACTATGGCCTAACGGTGCGACTCTTTTGGGGAAAACTCAAAGCTTTTTGGACTCCGTTTCTGAACAGGTTTACTTATGGGAATTCAATTGTAAATATTGTGGCATTATTTGTGATTGGAACATATATTTTCGGAATTTATGGCATGTATCTATTTTCCAGTAATAGCATCGGCAGAAGTTATGTAATACTTTTGCTTGTAACCTTCGCTGTTACGACGGTTGTTCACATGTTGATATTCGGTTTTGTACGCTATCGAGTTCCGAATGTTGACCCTTATCTTTCAATGTTGACCGGAGTTTCGGTCTGGCAAATTTTATCCAAATTTGTCCCCAGATTAAACCAATAAATTATGCAAGTTGAATACATTAGCCACGCCTGTTTACGAATAGATACAGGTGACCTGAGGATTGTAACCGACCCGTGGTGGACTGAACCTGCCTATTGTAAGCAATGGTTCGTCTTTCCCAAACCGGTTCGAACTGATTTTACTGATGAAACAGATTTCTTGTTGATTTCGCACGGACACGAAGACCACTTGCATGAATCAACGTTGAAACTTTTTCCGAAAACGACGAAGGTATTTTATCCATACAGTTTTTTTGGGGGGGCAAAGGAATATCTTGAAAGTATGGGTTTTGAAAATGTTGAAGAAGCTGTAACACATAGAAAATACAATCTCTCACCAAAAACCTCGGTAACATTTATTATAAATTCACACGATAGCATTATTGTTATCGAATCAGACGGAAAAGTTTTGGTCAATGCAAATGATGCTTTGCATTCTTATCCAGTTAAAGTAATTGATTATTATTTAGACTTTATCAAAGAAAAATTTCAGACGATTGATATTCTGTTTTGCGGGTTCGGTGGAGCAAGCTATTTTCCAAACACAATGCACGTCAAAGGAAAAGATGATTTTGAGATTGCCCTTGTTAGAGAACAGCTTTTTGCCCATAATTTTTGTCACATCACCAAGCGGCTCAAGCCGAAAGTTGCGGTGCCATTTGCCGCTGACTTATGTTTACTAGCAGAAAATCAGAAATGGATTAACACAGCTCGTTTTCCGCGGAGGAAAATGGATGAATACTATCAGAAATATTTTGCCGATGGCGATTATCAAACACAAATTCTAACCATGTATTCAGGTGATAAACTCAATTTTACTACGTTGATTGCCGAGTCACCTTACCGCAAACAACTGAAAAATGGTGAATTGGTGCATTTGATAGACGAACAATACGCCGATGAAATTGTCAAAAAGAAAATCCATAACTTTATTGACGAGGCAGATGCTGAGAGCCTTATTTTCGAAATTAGAGGAAACATTGAAAAGCGAATGAGGCTTTTTAGCAAAGAAAAACTAAAAGACTTGCATTTCTCCATTAAACTTAGCGATGTCAAGTCCAACAAATTTTACAACATTAGTTTCACAAACGGAAATTTTGAAATTTCAAGGATGGATTATTCGCAAAAAGGATGTCTGCTTACGATGGAAATGACAAGCGAAGTTTTACGATATTCAATTGGTAGCGATTGGGGGGCGGATGTAATCTGCATCGGGTATGGAGCCGAAATCAACATTTCAGACGACCGATTCGTTGAAGTTGATTTGGAGAGTGTATGTATGAATCTTTTAGCTTGCTATCCAACTTCCGCAGATTTAAGGAAGGCACCTTTCCGAACCTTAAAGTTTTTGCTCTTAAATCCCCCGAGATTTACCACTTCGATTCGCAAACTCAAAACATTTAACCAGGAAAGCGAAATATTTGACCGCAAAACTTGGCTTTTGAGGAGTGCCGATGAAATCCGTGAAATTTACGATTTGCCAAGACTCGAAAAGGAATTCTTTGAGTAACAAATGTTGTCAGTTAATATTGAGAAAGAACAAATAAATGAAGCTGTAGGTATATTACGCGGGCGAGACATTTTGTGTTTTTCGCACGATTGGACGGGAGACCCACTTTCAAAAACTCATTTGATGCGAGTGCTGTCTAAAGAAAATCGGATTCTTTGGATCAACGCCATCGCCAATCGGATGCCGACAACTTCGAGCAAAGATCTTTCTCGCATCTATCAGAAATTAAGGAGTTTTACCGAGCCGATCAAAGAAGTTGAACCGAATATTTTTGTTATGAATCCGCTGGCGATCCCCGCCTATGGCAGTAAAATAGTGGTGTCGCTTAATCAGAAATTTTTGATTAAACAGGTCAAAAAAGCCCTCAAAAAGCTGGGAATGAATAATGTTATTAATATGGTGTTTAATCCGGCAGCAGGGATGATCGCCGGAAAGTTGGGCGAAACCGAGTTGATTTATTATTGCGTTGATGAATATACGGCTTTTACCGGCGTCACCGATGGTTTGCGGGTGATCGAGGAAGATTTGTTTCGGAAAAGTGATTTGGTGGTTGTTTCCGCCCAAAATTTGTTTGATTCAAAAGCGAAATTTAATCCAAATACTTTTATCATCAGACATGGAACCGACTGGCGGCATTTTCGAACCGCGTTGGACGAAAATACCAAAATCCCGCTTGAAATTGCTGATTTACCAAAACCAATTATCGGTTTTCACGGACTTTTAGCAGATTGGGTTGACTTTGAACTCTTAAAAAAAACGGCCGAACATTTCAAAAATGGCTCAATCGTCTTAATTGGCAAAATAGCGGTGGATGCTGAGAAAAAAATTAAAATACTAGACAATATTTCAAATATCCATTTCCTTGGCCGCCAGCCTTACGCGGAACTCCCGGCCTTTTGCAAAGGGTTTGATGTAGCGCTTAATCCATTTGAAATCAACCAATTGACATTGGCTGCCAACCCATTAAAGGTGCGTGAATATCTCGCCGCCGGATTGCAGGTGGTTTCGACCGATATTCCCGAGGTTCGCATTTTGAAAGATTGTCTGGTGGGCGAGAATCACGCTGATTTTATTGCTAAAATTGAATTTGCCGTGAACAATCCAAAGTTAAGATCTGATGTTTCGGACGAAATCAGGCAAGAAAGTTGGGATGCTAAGGTGAACGAATTACGCAAAATAATTTCAAAAGTGAAAAAGTGAAGAAATTTAGCCGGAAATTCAAAATTTTGATACTTTTTATCATTTTCGTGACCATTTGGATAATTCTGGCCCCGGTTTTAGCAAACTTTCTCATTGTCGAAAAAGAAATTGAAAATGCCGATGTGATTTGGATTTTAGCCGGTTCAGCGACATATATTGAAAGAAATCAGACAGCGGCACTGGTCTATAAAAAGGGAAATACGAGTAAAGTTATTTTAACTAATGATGGCGGATACGGCGGTTGGTCAAAAACTGAACAGCGTAATCCCCCTTTTGTTGAATTAGCCAAAAATCAACTGGTGTCACAAGGAGTACCTGCCGAAGCCATCGAGATTTTACCGGGAACCGTCGAAGGAACGGATGAGGAAGCCGATTTGTTTGCCAAAACGGTTCGGGAACAAAACTTGAAATCGGTGCTGTTGGTCACTTCTGCTTATCATTCACGGCGCACACTTTGGACTTTTGAACAGTCAGTCATAAAAAATGGACTAATTATTAAAATTGGGCTGCAAACTTCCCCGACCGGTCAGCAAACACCGCCGCCTGCGAATTGGTGGTTGAGTCGAAAAGGATGGAAAATGGTCGGAGGCGAATATGTGAAGATCATCTATTATTGGCTGTTTTATTAGAGAAAACGGAGAATTATTCAATGAGCGAAGTAGGAAGTTGGGAACAAAGACAAAAGATTCGTCAAAAAGAGCTAAAAAGATTTGAAAACTCCCACACTCCTCGGAGATGGATATTTTGGCTTGCTGTAACTGTTGGAATAGGCATTTCGATAGTCGCCATAGGAGTCTATTTTTATCAAAAAAACGGGTGGACGACACCCCTCGAAGTTGCGGGGAACATCATCACCGTCAAACGTGGTGGGGATTTTCAATCCGCTCTCAATCGGGCTCAATCAGGCGACACCATTGTTTTAGAAGCGGGCGCCTCATTTAAAGGAAATTTCGTTCTGCCGAAAAAAAATGGCACCCAATCTGTGACGATTCGGACATCTGCTGCAGATTCTGAGTTACCACCTGCGGGTTCTCGAATTGAGCCGACAAAACACGCCAAACTTTTGCCTAAAATTCAAACAGTCAATAGCGATCCGGCCGTCAGAACCGAAAAAGGGGCTCAAAATTATCGTTTTCTTGGGGTCGAGATTTCTGGTGATTCCGATAAATACGTCTATAATTTGGTTTCTCTCGGCACCGACGAAAAACGGCTCGAAGATTTACCAAACAACATAGAATTTGACCGGGTCTATATTCATCCGGGGGCAAAAGGAAAATCGAGGCGCGGAATAGCCCTCAACGGGGGGACTTCGATCGTTCAAAATAGTCATCTAACCGGTTTTGCCTATCCACAGGAAGAAACTCAGGCAATTGCCGGATGGAGCGGCCCCGGCCCCTATAAAATTATCAATAATTACCTCGAAGCAGGGGCTGAAAACATTATGTTCGGCGGGAGTGACCCCGGAATCAACGGAATAATTCCGAGTGATATTGAAATCCGCCAAAACTATCTGACTAAACCGCCTGAATGGCGGGGGAAAGTTTCGCTTAAATGTACACTCGAACTAAAAAATGCCCGACGGGTTAATATTTCCGGAAATGTAATTGAAAATACCTTTGATGATTTGGCAATTCGTTTAACTGTGAGAAATCAGGATGGAAGCGCTCCATGGAGTACGATTGAGGATGTGATTGTAGAAAACAATGTCATTCGAAATAGCGGCGGAGGCATCCTGATTTTGGGAACTGATGATAATCACAAAAGCCAAATAATGAAGAGAGTAAAGATCATTAACAACCTCTTTTTGAATTTGGATTCGGTGAAATATGGAGCTGATGGCCGTTTTATTTTGATTTCAGGCGGCGAAGATATTACGATTGCTAACAACACAGTTTTTCATGATGGAAATATGATAACGGCTCACGGCCATCCCACCAAAAATTTTGTTTTCCGTGATAACATCCTTTCCCACAATAATTATGGTTACAATGGTGATAACGTCGGAGTCGGAAAAGGGGTTTTGACCAGATATTTTCCCAACGTTTTCATGAGCGGAAATGTCATCGTCAACGGCAAAAATATTCCTCAAACAGAAGTCTATGTGCCGGCTCGAAATTTTTATTCGCCTAGTTTTCAGGCGGTCGGTTTTATGGATCTTTCAAAAAACAATTTTCGACTCTCTCCTAATTCTATTTACAAAGGTAAGGGTTGGAACGGAAAAGATCCCGGGATTGATTTCACAATTTTTGAAAAACAATTTGTTCTCAGCTACTGATGGTTAATTTTATTAAAATATATTCTTGCATTTTCATAACAATTCGTGTTTAATTGTCATAAATTTATAACCAATTGTACGGGAAATTTTTTATGAGTGAAACTGCAACCAAAACCGACAACCTAAAATCTGTTAAAGAACTAATTGCGGAAACCCCAAATTTTGATAATACTGAAACATTTGAAAAGCTATTATCAATTCAAAACAATTTGTGGTCGAAGATTCTCAAACGTTTTCCGGATTTGAAGATGGATGCTTCGACCGGGCAATTCCAGCCTTATCAATCACTTGACGGTTCAGCAAAAGGAAATTTAGAAGGCTATTCAAGCCACGAAGTCGAATGGGCTGTTTGCAGTTGGGTCGGGAATCCAAAATTGTCATTTTGCAATCTGCATATCACAATCTGGATGAAATCTCATACAAATTTGCCTCATCTGGCGTTTGCCTGTGGAACGTTTCCGGTGTTTTTCTTTCTTTTGGATTATATTCCGCGAGTCGAACCGACAGTGCATCCCGATTATTTACAGAAATATCTCGAGCCGGCTAATTCAACATTTTTAGAAATGCAGCAGGATAAACGATTTATGCCATTTGTGTCGCAGAGTTCGTTTGTCCGTTTTGCGGTGACGCCGATCGGGCTGAACTTTATTTCTCCGCCAAACACCGAGGGGACGGTTGAACGATTTGAGGAATTAGCCAACCAACATTTTGACCGTTGGCTCGCCTGGTCAACTGAAACGGACGAAGTTCCAGCCGAGAAACGCGTAGAAATGGCGGCCAGAGACCTGGCGATTCGTCGAAACACGGCTGAATTAGATCCTGCAAATGTGGTAGTTGAAAAGATTTACGGTAAAGAATTAGTTGACGGATTGGTAAAAGGGCTGTGGGGAGCCAGATAAAAGTTAGAAGTCCCGCCTTCAGGCGGCAAAAAAACCGCCGCGCTTCGCTGGCGGTCTAGCACGCTAAAGCGTGGACTCCAAACGAACTGCCCAAATTTGTTGTTCATCTTGAACAAATTCGTAATAAATGAGCAAGCCGTTTTCGTCTAAATGAAATTCGGAATTATCGTCATAATGTTTTGATAAATAGTTGTAAATAAATCGGTTATCTTCTTGTTTGAGTTGCTTGGCAGTTCTTTCATCAAAAGTTGGCTTGAGAAGGCTTTGATAATCGGTAGTGAGCTCAATATCAGGTACAATAACGGTTGTAAATCCGTGACTGGCAGCAACTTGCAAAACAGTTTGCCCCTGAAAACAACGCATCAGGGGAAAGAAAACTGCTTTGTCAGGCAACTGAAAAGTTTCATTTTGGATGGTTTCGCCGTTGAATTTCCGCAAAATGTGGAAACTTGTTTCATCGAATTCGTAATCTGCTTCGATTTTGTGTTCGTCTTTTTGATAAGCAATTTTGCAGTTTTGAAATCTATTGTCTTTTTCGCTGGTTTCAACCGTAATCATTGTCTTAAAAGGCTTTGCGTCACGAGTTGAAGTTGTTTGCTGTGAGCCGTCGGGCAAACTTTTGCTTTCAAAAGTTTCGCTAACTCCGGTTGGTTCACCGTTCAAAAAATAGTAGTAAGCGCCGTTTTCCATCAACCAAGTTTATGTCCGAAAATGTCAAAAAATCAATTCTGCAACCCAATATTTTATCGCGTCATCTGCTGGTGCTTTTGTTCGCGGCCTTTTCCGCCTGTTTGATGATCTTTGTCAGCATCGGGCAGGAATTTGTCCTGACGGTTTTTTTGAAAACGCCCCTCAATGAGCAAGGTCAAGTTGGCGGAGGTCTTCAGGCAGTTCGCGAAGTGGTCGTACTTTTTTCGATGATTTTGGGCGGAGCATTAGCCGATAAATTTAGTCGAAGATTGGTGTTTTCAATGGGTTACACAAGTTTGGCAATTGGTTTTGCACTATTTCCTTTTGCAACTAATGCGACTCAGCTTTCATTTTTCTATGCAATTTCGGGCGTTGGGGCGGCATTTATAACAGGAATGTTGACTACAGTTTTAGCCGATTATGTGGTGCCTGAATCCCGCGGGAAATATACGGGTTTGCAAGCTGTTTTGAACACACTTGGCGCAATCGGAATTTTGTTGGGTATTAAGCGTTTGCCGAAATTTTTTGCCGATGGCGGAATGGAGATCGGCGAAGCGGGCAAAATTACATACTTTATCGTGGCAGGTTTAGCAGTCTTTGTAGCGGTTGTTTTATGGTTCGGATTATACCGGGGAAAACCATCGCAAACATCTGAAAAGAAGGGGTTTTTATCCATCATCAAGGAAGGTATTTTAGAAGGACGTAAGCCCGGTGTCGGGTTGGCTTATTTCGCCGGATTTATTTCTCGCGGGGATTTGGTAGTCGTTGGCGTTTTTCTCGGTCTGTGGATAAACAAAGTGGCGATTGAGCGCGGAATGTCGCCTGCAGATGCAACTGCCAAAGTCGGCGTTATCCTCTCAATCGGTGCATTGGGACAGCTGTTATTCGGCTTTTTAATCGGCTATTTGGTTGATTTAATTGGGAAAAAGTGGAGTCGGGTGGACTCTTTGATTTTGACGGCAGCAGTCGGTGTAATTGCTTACGGCGCTATGTTTTTCATTGTGGACCCGCTTGGCAACGGGTTGATGTATTTAATGCTCTTGCTTGCAGTTGCTCAAATATCGGGCATAATCGCCAGCCAGGTTTTTATCACCCAACAAGCCAGAGAAGAAATTCGCGGTTCGGTCATCGGATTTTTTGGCGTTTGCGGAGCATTTTCGCAGATTATTTTAAGTGCCATCGGCGGCATTATGTTTGACAAACTATCGCCAAATTCACCTTTTGTTTTAGTTGCATTTTTGAATTTAGTTCTTTTCATTTTAGCAATTATTTTGCGCCCTGTTATTCAAAATGATGCGACAAATGAAAGCATAGTGTGATAGAAGATTAGTTTTATGGCATTAATATCAACAATTAAAACCGTTATTCAGGTCGTCAAGAATCTGGATGAATCACGTCACATTTACGAAGCAGGTTTAGGCTTAAAGTGCGTTGGCGAAACCGAAACTTCGGGTAGTGAAATCGGTGAGCTTTGGGGAATCGAAAACGGAAAATTTCGGGTCGCACGTTTTGCCCGCGAAGGCGAAGATTTCGGCTGTGTTGATTTAGTCGAGAACGGATCCGCTTCATCTCCTATTCGAAACAAAAATCGAGCGTTTGATTTTGGCATCATGACCTTTAATTACCGCACCAACAACATTGAACATGCGGTTCCGAGGTTAGAAAAATGTGGCTGCCAAACGGTCTCCGAAATTCTAAATTACAATGTCGGGAAACCGATGCGCGAAGTGATGCTGGACACCCCGACAGGGGAGCGGCTGACAGTTATCGAAGTCGGCGGAGTTAATGATGATCTACCTGTATTTAATGAAGCGATTGCCACTGTTGGATTGGTCGTGCCGGGCATGACGGATGCTAAATCTTTCTACGAAAATGGCTTAGGGTTACAAACGGCAATCGCCTTTCAGGCGGCGGGTTCGCCGTTTGATTCGCTGTTAGGTGTCAAAAGACTCGACAAATTAGACTTTGCGACTCTGACTGCCGAAGGAAATTGGACGGGAAAAGTGGAGCTTTTGGAATTGGAAACTCAAGGCTCACCAATAAATACAAACGAATTAGCCGACTTTTCCCACACCGGTTATACATTGGTGACATTTTTAACCGAAAATATTGACCGGGTTGCCGATAGTTGTCGAAAAGTAGGTGCGAAAATTATTGTCGAACCAAATGAGTTTAACCGACCATTTCACGAAGGGAAGCGAGCGATGATAGTTCACGCTCTGGGTGGGGAATACTTGGAGATAATCGAAAACTAGAGCTAAGCACCAATGCCCAATTAACAATGGACAATGGACAATGAAGAAAACCCAAAAACCAAGGTTACTCAACTATTTGCAAACTTTTCTTGATTTTTAATAGGTCGCAAAATATTTGCTGACCTGCTTAAAAAGATTATTCTCATGATTTTCTATTGCGGTTTGTTCAATTTAACAATTATTTGAGAAGTGTGTAGTTTTTCATCCGAACAACCGCATTCTTTTGGTCAACTTTTACCTTTATTTGGTGTTCGGAGAGTTTGTAATTTGTATCGTTGGGGTAAAAACTTATCAGATATTGCTTTCTTAATTCTTCGGCAATATTATTAAAAGCCTCGCTTAAATTATTTATTTCCCGTTGATACATTCTGCCGCCGGTGACATCTGACATTTTCCCCAAAAAATCGGCTGATTCCACATTCTTTTTTTTGATTTCTGCCCGCATTTGGCTAATTTGTTTTTGGCTTAAATGGTTATTTTGAGCTTTAGTTTGTATTTTTCCGTTATTTTGCGGCGTAGTCGGCATAAGAACTTGCACAGTTTCATAATAAACTGAATAAATCGGAGCATCGGATTCAGCCAAACGATATAGTAAATTATTTTTGCTAATGGTGCTCCCGGCGTCTCTGCCGTCGGTGATCAATACGATCGCCTTTCGCCCGGTCACTTTTACTAATTCTTTTTCAACCGTCACACCGACTGTATCCCGCAAGAGAGTCCCGGGTTTTTGGCTGAGAACGGTTCGCTTGATTGCTTTATCCAGTTTTATTCGATCAGTTGTAAACTCGCTTTTGACCCGCGCCATTTCATCAAAACTGATAATCATACAACGATCTAAAGGTCGAAGTTGCCTGATAAACTCGGTTGCAGCTATTTTGATCTTATCAAAAATTTCCTGTGCGCTCTGGCTGGTGTCCAACAGCAAAACAATATTCAATGGCGTATCCTGAGTAGAAAGATACTCTATTTTTTGGGGCTTGCCGTCTTCAAAAAGGGTGAAGTTGTGGGTGGTTAAACCTAATATATTTCGTCCTTCACGGTCGCTGACCGAAAATGGAACATTGACCAAAGCAACATCAAATTTGAGTACCTCGTCATCCTCTTTGGTTTGGGCCAACAAACTTGAGGACTGGACAAGGAAAAAAAAGTTCAGGGTCACAAGGATTAAAAACTTCGTCCACAACATAATATTTCCTCTAATTTATTATCTATTAAAGGTTTAATCAATCAAAATCCTTAAAATTATTTTCTTGGGGTTTTTCGCTTAACTCAATCAAAGCACAATTTGAATGGGTTGTCTTCGGAATTTCCTAAAATGCAAAAGTTTATGGTTAGAGCATTGGAATACTCTAAGTGAAAGAAATTAAATAACATAATCCACTTAGCGAAATCAAAAAATTTAGGGGTGTCCGACCAATCTTTAGTTTGTCGCTGTCCTTAAATTTAACTCAAGCCCGACAGCAAACTAAAGATTGGCTGGACTTTGGTTTCAAATTTTAGTGGAGTAACTTATTTTAGCCCTTTTACTAA
>JANOEF010000852.1:0-4648 GCA_031413075.1 Acidobacteriota bacterium
GCCAAGCCAAACGATAACGATAATTAGTTTTTGGCCCCGGCTTGAAGAGATTTTTCCAAGTCTTTCTTAAGTACCGGAATGGCTGCATTAGTCGGGTCAACCGACTCCAGTTTCGCCAAATATTCTTTGGCCTGCGCCGCATCCCCTTTCCTCAAATACGCGACGACCGCATTTTGCCGGGCTTTAATATGTTTGGGATTTGCCGCCAGGATGATATTAAATTCCTGAATTGACCGATCAAAATTTGGCGGAGTGCGATTCAAAAAGACTAAACCTAAATCGTTACGGACGTTTTCATCATCTTTTTTCTTGCCCAGCGCCGCCGAATACCATTTTTCCGCTTCGTCTAATTTTCCGCCGTCAAAACTAACATTTCCGAGATTAACTATCGTTTCGTAATCATCCGGCTTTAGTTTATTGGCGTTTTTCAGATACTCGGCGGCCTCATCATATCGTTCAATTTGATTGTAAAGTTCTGCGGCCTTGAACTGTGCCTCAAAATCAGTCGGATTTTTTTTGGCCAGCTCAACCGCGGCTTCAATTTGAGTCATTAACTCGGAAGCATTTGCCCCCCCCGGTTGCTGCATCCCGGCAATATCCGGATGCCCGGGCGGCATATTTGAATTCGATGACATGGTTGATGCCATCGGCGAATTTGGCTGAGCCAACATATTTCGATTAAGTGAGTTGGCAAACAAAAAACCGATAATGGTGCCCGCCAACAATCCAACAATTCCAAAAAGTATATTTTCTTTGTTCATAAATTTAGTGGTTTGTGTTCAGTGGTCAGTGGTCAGTGGTCAGTAATGTGTTTTCTGGTCACTGTGCACCGATTACTGACCACGGTTCTAGGCGTAAGAATGTAAGCCCGGAAGCAAATAACTGACTCCCAAATAGGTAAAAATAATAAATAAAAACGCGATAATGGCAAAATAAGCCGATGGACGGCCCTTCCAACCGCGAGCGATGCGCGAATGCAGAAAACCCGCATAAGTTATCCACGCCACCAGCGCCCCGACTTCCTTGGCGTCCCAGCCCCAATAACGGCCCCAGGATTCGTTAGCCCAGACGGCGCCGGTAATCAAGAGCAGTGCAAGTCCGGCAAACGTGACTCCGGCCAGTTTATACATCAAACCGTCCAGGACTTCGGCCGAGGGTAGGGCTAAACGGATTTTGTCAGTTTTGAAACTGAATAAAAGGACAAAAAATGTTCCGGTAAAGGCGGTTATGAGGGCAGCCAGTTCGACTGGATTGGCATTAAGGCTGAGATGGAGCCGCGAGCCGTTTTCGATGATCCATTGATTTGCGATGCCGTAAAGCTGCTCAGAACTCATCATCGAAATTTGTTGTTGCGGCACCTCTTGCTGCTGCATCATCCAGATCGCAAACTTTTCGTATTGCGACAAACTGATCAAACTGACCACATTTGTCAAATTCTTAAGTTGATAAACTAGAACCGCAATTCCCGCCCCTTGCGCCAGTAACGCCAACTGCAAAAACCGAAGTCCGATGTTTTTTGCTTTTTCATCATTTTTTGAAAGATAACTGCCGTATGAAATTATCGCACCGACCAAAAGCGCTCCGGCTAAAACGATCAGCCAGCCGACAGATGGAATATTAGCCCGTAAGGCTAAAGACATCCGTGAATCGCCGAGAAAAGTCGAAGCCGTGTAAGTGCCAAAAGTGCCAAATGAAAAAACACTGAATTTACTGATCGTCGCAAAAACCGCCAGCGCAAAAAAACTGCTCCAAATGGCCATTGCCTGGACTTTGAGTCCGTCTTTCAGCAAATAGAGGACCGCTACCGCAAAACAAACCAGCGCAATGCCGTAACTTAATGAAGCGACCCCGACATGAATCGGCCGCCAGTAGGAATCCAAAACCGGCGGCAGATCAAAAAACTCTCCGCCGATAAATCTGGCTAACACCAAAATAATGGCAGCCAGCGGAAGCGACAACGCGGCCACTATCTGAAATTGATCCCGCCGAATAACCAAGAGCGTGGTGATACCTGCCCCAAACGCAAAGGCCAAACTCAGATCATACAAATTTGCGAACGGAATATAGCGAAACATCCACGGCATTTCGGATAAATCGCGTCCCTGTCGGATGAAAATTTCAAGCTCGCGGTCATGGGCGGCGACCCATCGAATGAGCCAGCTCGAAAGATTGAAGAAAACCCCGAGCGTGGCTCCCCAGATCCCTAATTTTTCCGCAATAGTTGAAGGGGCATAAAGATTGGTCAAATAAAAAACGGCCGCCATCAAATAGCCGGCCAGTGCCAGCATCATCAGCGCTCCGTCCGAAATAAATCGCTCTCCGCCAAGATTGATTCTCAGCAAAAGCAATGCCAGCGAGCCGAAGATGGCTAAGAAAAACGGAATATATGATTGCCATGAAAAAGAACCTGAACTGTCTTGTTCTTTATTTTCTGCGATTAAAATGGATGGTTGTAAAATTTCCTGACTCATTAAGCCTCCTTGATTCCCTTTGGTAAATCCGTGATAAATTTTGTAAATTTTTCAGCAAAACCGGTCTGATTTCGATTTGTGTTGCCGCCGATGGTAACGTCGAAAATGCCCGGAGTAATTTCCTCAATGGCTGCCCAGACTCTCTGGTGCGAGAAGAAAAAGACTCCGATCAGAGTTAAAGACAAAAGTAAAAACCCAAGATAAACGACATTGACCCCCGGATCATATTGGACCGAAAGAATGTGCTGGTCGGCGACTTTTTCAAAATCAACCAGTTGAAATTTATAACCGCCGATCAATTTGCCGGCGGCCGGAATGTTGGCCATCTTTTCGCCGAAAGCATATGCCGTTTGGGTCGAGCCGGTGAGCGGCGTGACCTCCAGAATAGCCCCCGGATTTGGATAACTACTCGTGTCTTCGTTTGGATTTTCGGCCCCGAGGGTAAAATTTCCCCGAAAATCCACGAATCGAATTTTTGTCCCGTCGGGCAAAGTCGTTGAATCATTCCGGCGCACGTTCACGTCTTGGGTCTGCCCGTTCGCGTCCGTCACACGAACTGCAATGTTTCTGGCGCGTCCGACCGGAACAAAACTGGCTTGAAAAAAACGATACCCCTGATAATCAAACGGGCGATTCATCTGAACCACTGCTTCGGCTGTTCGATTCCCGTCCTTGATTTGAATTTTCGTGAGCCAGTCAATAGTGTTCATGGCCGAAATTGATTCATCATTTTTTATCAATTTTTGTTGAATATCGGTACAGGTTATTTCAAAAGGTAAACGTTTTGTGACCTCTTGAAACTGGTCAAGTTTGAATGCGGTTTCGTAAATCAAATCGGCCGATTGTCCGGGCGTGAGTGGTAAATTTCCGGTATGTCCAAGTTGGGAGGTCATAAAACCGCCAATAAAAATAGTTAAAAGACCGACGTGAACCGCCAGATAAGTAAACCGATTCCAGACGCCCGATTGCGCGAAAACAAATGTCCGTCCATTTTTTTCGCTGACCGATGATTTGCGCCAGCCCGATTTTTTGAAGGATTTCGCGATTTTTTCAGCTACCGCTTCTTTATTTTCACCTCCCATCGAAAACGAATTTGTTTCGTTTTGCTCTTTGAGCCACCTGAGTGGCGGAGTCACCACCGGCTTTTTGATAAACATCCAGGTTTTGGGAAACCGGTCAAACGACGCCAAAATAATGTTAAGCGAAAGAACCGCCAAGAGCGCATTGAAATACCAGACGTGATAGATGTCGAAAAAACCCAATCCGCCGTAAACATATCGTTCGGACGGAGTCAATGCTTCGAAATAACGGTCAAACCCGTCCACATTCTGCTGCATGATGAGCATTCCTATCAAACAGGCGAGCCCCAACAGAATCAGCAAAATGATTCCTAACCGAACCGAACATAATAAGGCTAAAAACTGTGACAAAAGCGATTCTTTAACTTTGGTTTTGTTAGTTAAACTAACCGCCGAATTTTTTATCGTCTCTTCAATGGTTGACATAAATTATTTTGAATAAATAAATCTGTTTTTTGTGTATTTATTAAGAGATTAAATACAGTTACCATTACTCTTTGCAATAGTTATGCCTTAAACCTAAGACCTTTTAGATAAAGGTGTTGTTGCCTTTCCTAAAATATTATGAAACCTGGCTTTTAGTCTAAGTGGGGAATTTTACCCACCCGTTGTGAGACAATGTTTTTCAGACCTGTGATGAGCATCACAGAAGTTTTCAGAGGTTGTTTTTTATAATCGGATAAAGTTTTTTGTAATCAAACCGAGCACTTTTAGATGTTAAAACAAACACCATATCAACGGCGCATATCCCATCTGAAAATTATTGTGCTCTCCTTTTTTTTTATTGGAGTCAGTCTCTTTAACTCAAATCTGATTACCCGAACTTTTAGTTCCGAAGTCGAAAAGCAACCGACCCCGACTCCGACCCCCAAAAAGAAAACCAAAGTAAAACCCGCGCAGACACCACCGCCGGCTAAATATTCCAAGTTTTCGCACCAACCGCATCTTGCCCTGAAAGTGACTTGCGATTCGTGTCATCAGGTGCCGACAGCCAATTGGGAAAAAGTGCGAAGCAAAGACAGTGCGTTTCCGGATGTGACCGATTATCCGAAACACGAATCCTGCATCAACTGTCACCGGCAGCAGTTTTTTTCCGGC
>JANOEF010000853.1:0-2469 GCA_031413075.1 Acidobacteriota bacterium
ACGTGAGATAAAACAAACATTCCGTCGCTGAAAGTGACGAACACAAATGTTTGAATGTTGGACACTTACAGCGTCCAATTGTTTTTTTATAGATTCGTGGGGTGTCGCTCACGCTTTACCCCACGCTATTAAATTTATCGCCTTCAGCGATTTTAAGGAAAATTTAAACGGACTCTTAATTGCAAACAGGTTCTATTGTAAATTGAAATTTTGAGCAAATTATTTACGAAAAAAGTTCATAGTCGGTTGCAAATCTGAATTCTAAACCCAATAAATAAAGCCTTTTGCGTAAATACTACTCTTTTAGAAAAGTGATGCGTTCGCCCTATAGCAAGTTGGGTTAAAAAAGATGAGACTAAAAACTCCCTGGATTTCAAAAGAGGAGTGCCCGAAAGGTGTCGTGTTTTGTTTGTTAAACCTATGAGCAAGTCGATTTTATCTAACGACGAGCATTATTATCTCAGTTATTCAACCGGTTTGGTATCAGATCACAGTATTCCAAATATCTTCCCAACAAAACTTAGTCCATTTTTTTGGCTTCAAGCGTGAGTGATTCGCTTATTTTGATGATTTTTTCGAGTTCAATCTGTGCTTTTTCAGCATCATTTTGTCCGATCAATTTGTTGCTCTTAAAAACCGGACTTTCGACAAAATTCTCGATGGCTTTGTCTAATTCGATGATTGCAATTTTAAGGATGAATGTTTTTTGCCGCTTATCTTTTTTTTCAGGATCAGGCTTAGTTCCAAAAAGGTTGGATTCTAAGCGAATGGCCTTTTTGTTGATCTCTGCCGCTGATTCGCTGATCTTTTGATAATTTATCTCTTTTCCAGTGGTATAGACTTTAATGATCTCGGCCTGAAGTTTTTGGATAGTTTCAAAATCGGCTTTGATCAGCGCAAATCTGATCTCCTGTTCTTTGGACGACTCTTGAAACACAGGCGAACGACCTTTTCTTTTGATCTGCTCTAGAAATATTGAGCGGCTACGGTCCGAAGAAGTATCCTTTATTTCATTATTGATGACTGGGGTTGGAGAAACCTGCGCAAAGATAGAAGTCGCCGGAATTAATAAACCTAAAACACCAACAATCGCGTATTTCATTTCAGATTACCTCTCTCTTTGCTCCTTCCAATTTGATGAAATTGCTACTTCAACTTCTTAGCATCAGCCGCAATTTTTTCGCTTAATTCCTGAATCAGAACCAAGTCATCTCGGGTTTTGGTGGCAGCCTCGGGGTCAACGACTCTTAAATTGGCAAAAATTTTACTGGTCACAAAATTGCCGATGGTATTATCCAATTCAACGATCATATCCCTCATACTCTTAGTTTTTTCGGGCGTGTCTTTAGGCGTTTCGTCGGTTGCAGATTCTTTCTTTTTAACGATTTCAACAAAAATGTTGGCGTCAAGTCGTTTGGCGTGTTTATTAATATTGTCAGCCGAAATTTCAATCAGGGCATAATCAATTTTTTTGTCAGTCGTAAAGGTTTTGATAATTGCCGTTTGCGAAATTTGCATGCCTTCAAAGTCTTCCTTGATCTCCGGGAATTTTGTTTCGACTTTCGAGTTGATGGCGGGCGCCGTGATGGTGGTTGATTTGCCTGATTTCTCGGCTTCGCGTTTGACCCGTTCCAATTCTACCGAGCGCAATTTGCGTAAATCTTCTGATAAATTCTTATCGCCCGCACCGGCCGGTGTTCCCACTCCGGCAGGTGCTCCGGGTGTTGGTGTGTTCTGTCCGAAGACACTCGAATCAGCCGAAGCCAAAAATATTAAGAAAACCGTAATTATAATTTTTTTCAATTTACAAACCCTCCACGCCATTAGTTTATTAAACTTTGTTGTATGGCGCAACAAAAGTCTTGATTTAACGAAAACTCATTGAATTTTCGACGCCTTTACCTTGACGAATCGTCACGATTTGATTGGGCAACACACCCGAAACTTTCTCTATTTTTCCGTCGCTCCAGCGAACTTCAACCGATTCTATCTTCTCATCTTTTTCAAACCCAAAATGAAGCCGGAAATCGTTTTGCGAAAGATAACTCGAACCCGCCTGGATCTCTTGGATCATTGATCTTTTATCTGTTTTTAGGGTGACCCGCGAGCCGATACTATCTTTATTTTTGCCGCTTTCAATTAGTTTGACCATAAGCCGTTGATTATTATTTACGGAAGTATTCAACAAAACCAGAGGTTTATCCCCTAAATTTGTTACAACCACATCAGTCAACCCGTCATTATTCAAATCGCCAAATCCCGCGCCACGACTAGAAAACGTCGGTAATTCGCGCAAACCCGATTCTTTGGAAATATCATCAAACTTACCGTTGCCCAAATTTCGATGAAGCAAGATTGGTTGTTTGAAGCCTTTAACATTTTCACTTTTAACCAATTCCATTTGCGGATAAACGTGACCGTTAACAATTAACAAATCAAGCCAGCCGTCTTTGTCGAAGTCAACGAAAG
>JANOEF010000854.1:0-4953 GCA_031413075.1 Acidobacteriota bacterium
TAAATTATATGCCGTTCCTCCGGAACTCCAAGACTTGTCATCATGAGGGCTATAAACATTTCGCTCCTAACAGAGCTAAACCCAAATAACCAGGTCAACAAAAGTTTTGCGACAGATTGAAAATAAAGAAAAGTGTACAAATAGTTGAGTCACTTGGGTTTTTGGTTTTTCTTCATTGTCCTTTGTCCATTGTTAATTGTGCATTGGTGCTTAATTCTACTTTGCTAATGATTTATTTAGGAATGATGTCTAATGTTTGACCGTAAATAAGGTAATAAAGATGGCCACTACTAAAAACAATCCGATGAAATAGGCAATAAACCCGAAGATTCTGGCAAAAACCCGAAACTTCAATGATGGCGGCGGCACGATAATCGAATCCAATTTGCCTTCCGCTACCATTCGTTCATATTCAACGGGACGTTCTTCCATAAACCACGAAAGCCGCATTTTTCCAGTGAACATGACAATGTCCATCGGGAAGTTTTCGGGACGCAAATGATTATGGAAAAAGTGAAAAGCGAAAATAAAGGCAGTCGCCAATAACGATTCTTCGCTATGAACGATCATCGCAATATTTATGGCTTCTCCGGGGAGGAAGAGCGTAAAGAAATTAGGAAACCAAAGCATCAAACCTGACAACCCGATGACCGGAACGCCCCAAAAGACGGCAAAATAATCAAATTTTTCCCAGTAGGTAAAGCGATCCAGTTTGGGTTTCGGTCCAAGGTAAAAGAACCAGCGAAACATATTAAAGGCGTCAACAAAATCCTGTTTTCTGATGACCATCGAATTTGAGCCCCACAGAATAGACCAATCCCGCTCCAGAAAAGCCTTCTGAATAATGAACCAAACATGGTAGCCCGCATAAAAGAAAGTTATCAATGCACAAGCCCGATGGACAAACCTCGTGACCCCCAATCCGCCGTGTAACTCGACCAGCCAGCGCCCCCAATCGGAAAAAGAATACATCAGCGGTAAGCCTGTGATCGCTAAACCCAGGAAACTGATGATGATCAAAACATGTGTAAATCTGTGCTGCTTCGAAAATCTGACCACCCATTGTTCTTCTTCGTCGCGAATCCGTTGGTGACTTTCTTTTTTGATCAAGGCCACTATCGAGCGTTGAAACCAAAGAACCGTATGAATCCCAAAGAAGCCGAAAACACTGAGAAGTAACCACTTCATAAAAGTGTTAACAACATAAGTCCAATACCCCTTTTCAGGATTATTAACTTCAGGATGCGGATTGTAGGTGGCAAAACTCTCGTTTGCATTTTTATGACAGGCACCGCAGGTTTGAACCAAATTGTTTTTATGAACCGATGATGCCGGATTGTTTTGAGGTAAATTCTTATGCGGCGTATGACAATCGGCACAGGTGGCTGTCGGTTTGAAACCAAAAGCCGCGGCCTGTCCGTGAAATGTATCACGGTAGGTAGGCGCTTGCTTTTCGTGACACTCACTGCATTTGTAAACCATTTGGAGCGTAAAATCTCGCGTGGTGGCCGGAGACGTATCGTGTGAAATTGAAGAATGGCAATCTATGCAGACCGGAGCCTTAAGATTACCGTTTTTATAAGCAATGCTGTGTGCGCTATGTTCATAATCCGGGACAATTCCCGAATGACATTTGATACAGACTTCAGGCAAATGCGACCGATCCAATTTTGAATTCGGATCTTTTACCGGCCGAATCGTGTGGTTTCCGTGACAGTCCGAACAAGAGGCGGAGCGGGTATCTCCTTTATCGAGCAATTTACCGTGAATACTATTGTGAAAAGTATTAAGCGCCTGTTCATGGCAGGCTCCGCAGGTGACCTCTTGATTGGTTGCAAAAACTGTAGATTGCGGATTGTCAGGCGGCAAATCCGTCGCCATATCTCCTTTGATCGTGTGGCAATCTTTACACCCCGCAGCCGGTTTGCCGTTGGCCTGAATTTTGTTGTGGACACTGGCGGTGATTTGACGATGCGCGTCGCGGTGAAATTGCTCGCCTGCTCCCAGTTTAGGCATCACACTTCCCGGGCCATGACAACCGCTGCACTCCATTTTAATATTTCTTGAGAGATCGGTGCTGGGTGGACTGACCGGGTTCTGAGCCTGGGTAATATTTGAACGAAGGAAAAACAAAATCGCCGAAGCAAGTAAGAAACCAAAAATAATGACAACTTTTAAGCTGAATTTCATTCTATTGATACGAATTAGGTGACCATCCCTAATTCAGAAAAACCGTTCAAATATATTTCATTTTTACTATCGAAATGGTATCTGCGATTCTGCTTTTGACAATTCTAAATATCCAGACTCAGCCTACTATATTTGGTTTTATTAGGCTGTGATTGAAATCACATTATTTATTTTTTATCTGTGTTTAAGTAATATTCGGCTGATACCGACATCTGATTTCCGCTTGATTACCGAATCATTGGGGAATTTTACCCACCCCTGCGGGATTTTGACCAAACTTTATCAACCCTGCTTGAAACAAAAAGCCAATAGAATGAATATCTTAAGGATTTTCATTTGGCACGGGGTTTGCTAATACAAGAAGTGAAAGCCTCTCAAAAGAGGCAAATTTTATTAAGTAATCATTGAGAGGAGCAAGAAATGAAAATCAATCATATTAAACTTTTGACCATTGCCGCATTTTTCCTGTTAGCCTTTGTAGTTTTGAGTTTTCAAAACGATGTCGCCCTGGTTCGAGCCGATGATAACGCGACCGAAGCGTTATACAAAAAGAGTTGTCTGATGTGCCACAAACCGGACGCCTCTAAAGCTTTCAACGCCACCAAAGCAGATGCGGAGCTTGAAAAAGCCATCCTGGACGGTGTCGAGGCTAAACCGATCAAGATGCCTGAATTTAAGTCGAAAGGTGTTGACGAAGCAAAAGCCAAAGAATTGGTCGTTTATATGAAAGCAAAAGCAGCTGCCGCCGCAAAGCCTCCGGCCAATACAGCCGCTACCGAGAAGTAATTTTTCGAAAGATGTTTCAACATCCTAATTATTCAATCAAATGAAAGGTGCAGCCGGCTAAACTCAAATTCGCCGGCTGTCTCTTTATTTTTATCCCTAATAAAACCATGAGTGAAGAAAAAGAAGAGATTGCCCGCGAAGAAAACGATCCGGCGGTCAAGCCCGAAAGCAGTGCTGAAATCACCGAAGAAACAAAAGTCCCCAGTCTTTTGCATAACTACATAAGTTTTGCCGGAATCGCGATTGTCATCACCAGTCTGACCAGTATTGGACTGCTCTTTTTACTTGAATTCACCAGTTCTTCGGATCAGGCGTATTTGGGTATCATGCTCTACATCCTCTTACCGGCCGTCCTGATTTTTGGGCTTTTTATTGTTTTGGTGGGCGTGCTTTGGGAAAGAAGACGACGGCGCAAATATACCCCGGAGGAAATCGCGGCGTATCCGATTCTTGACCTGAACGGGCCGCGCCGGCGCCGGGCGTTTCTGGTTTTTTTGGCCTGTTCGTTCATTTTTCTGATGATGAGCGCGTTTGGAAGTTATCGGGCATTTGAGTATTCAGAATCAACCGAATTTTGCGGGCAGCTCTGTCATAGTGTCATGAACCCGGAATTTACGGCCTATAATGCAGCTCCCCATTCTCAGATTCGCTGTGTCGAGTGTCACGTCGGGAGCGGAGCCGATAATTATCTGAAGGCCAAGTTTAACGGAGTCCGGCAACTTTATTCATTAACCGTTCGCTCCTATAACAGACCCATTCAAACTCCGGTTCATAATATGCGCCCGGCCAATGAAACTTGCGGGAAATGCCATTGGACGGAAAAATATCATGGAGACGTACTCAAGGTTTTTAATCACTACGGCTATGATGAAAAAAACTCATTGAATCAAACCCGGATGCTGATCAAGGTTGGCGGCGGCAGCGCCCAATCCGGACAAGCCGGCGGCATTCATTGGCATATGAATCTGGGAAATGAACTAAACTTTATTTCCGCCGATGAAAAACGTCAAAACGTTCAATGGGTGAGTATGAAGGACAAGGATGGCAACGTGGTCGAATATTTTGCCAAAAACGTCAATCTAACACCTGAACAAATTGAAAAGACCGCCAAACGCAAGATGGATTGTATTGATTGCCACAATCGCCCGACTCATATTTACCTTTCACCAAATCAGGCAGTTGACCAATCAATTGATGCCAAAAAACTTGATATTTCGCTTCCGTTTCTCAAAATGAAATCGGTCGAAGTGCTGTCGGGCAGTTATGAGGTGACCAACGAAGCCCTCAACGCGATAGCCAGTAATTTTCCCGAATACTACAAATCAACTTATCCTGATATTTATTCGCAAAAGAAAGCGTCAGTTGATGCCGCTGTAATTGAGTTACAGAGAATCTATCAAACTTACTTTTTCCCGGAAATGAAAACCGATTGGCAAGCACATCCCGACAATATCGGCCATCGAACGGCTCAAGGCTGTTTCCGTTGCCATAATGGAGAGATGACCAGCAAGCTCGGAAAAGTAATCAGTAAAGACTGTGCAACTTGTCATACCACGCTTGACCAGACCTTTGGCGGTAAAACCATCGTTCCGGCTGACGGCAGGTTTCAACATCCGGTAAATTTAGGAGATTACGGAAACTACAATTGCGCCGCTTGTCATCAGGGTAATCGAGCTTTCCAACATCCGTTAAAATTAGGCGACATCTCCAAATTTCAATGCGCCGAATGTCATACAGGTCAAAGTTTCAAAATGAAATAGGCAGGTTAAGTTTTGAGTCCCGGCTTGAGCAGACTAAGGCTTAACGCCAAGCCGCCTCACGGCGGGACTCAAAACTTTCAAAATCATCATCCCTGTTTTAAGGATGAATGAGCCGATGAAAGACGGGCGATCGGAACCCGGAAAGGCGAGCAGCTGACATAATCAATCCCGATCGAGTTAAAAAATTCAATCGAGCGCGGATCGCCGCCATGTTCGC
>JANOEF010000855.1:0-6357 GCA_031413075.1 Acidobacteriota bacterium
GGCTCAATGCATGAGCGCAAGGCCCTGATGGCGGAATTAGCCGACGGTTTTATTGCCATGCCGGGCGGAATCGGGACCTTTGAAGAATTTTTTGAAATTCTGACCTGGGCTCAACTCGGTTTTCACCATAAACCCTGCGGATTACTCAATGTCAAAAATTATTACAACGATTTACTAAAACTGTGCGATAATGCCGTCCACCAAGGCTTTTTACGGGTCGAACATCGTGAACTGATGATTGAGGATGAAGATTCACGGTCATTACTTGAAAAAATGATGCGATTTGAACCCGTTATCTCGAAAAAATGGATTGATAAGGAGAACCTATGAACATAAAAACCCCCGCGATCGTCTTTTCGCTTTTTGTGTTACTTTTTCTATCGTCGGTCGGAAATGTTTTTGCTTGCAGTTGCGTTGAAGAAGACAAAAATAGCTCTTTGAATCAAAAGGTTCGGGAGGCTTACAAAAATTCAGCCGCAGTATTTGCCGGAAAAGTCACTAATATTGATAAATTATCTCATCCGCTGGTTGCCTTGATAACCATCCAGGTTTTTGACTTTTGGAAAGGAAATATTCCTTCTCTCATAACAATTGTTACCAATCAAGGCGGCGAAGCCTGCGAATTTCCGTTCGTGCTAAATTCGGACTATCTGATTTACGCAACTGTTGACGGCAATATGCTGAGTACCAATGTTTGTCTCAGAACTAATTTTCTGTCAAACAATTCTGACCTTTCAATTCTCAACAAAATAACCAAAAGAACGCCGTGAATTTCGTCTTTGAGGCGAATCCGTCTGGAAATTGCGAATTGAAAACAGTTCGCAGGTTGAACAGATTTTTGCCGGATTTAGGTAGTCAAGCGATAATCTGACAACTGCGAAAATGCCGGTGGCTGAGTAAATTAGATACCTCGTAGTTTTTGCATTTAAAACTTTAAATGGTTTTCCGGCGGGCTGACATTTAGAAAAGTGTTCAAATGTAGTAATTTGGATTTAATGAAGTTCACCCGGCGGGAGATTTTGACCTCATTTCTTGGTTTGCCGTTAGCTATGGCGGCCTGTACGTCTGTTTCTGAGAATAATTTAGGCAATTCGATCGAGGGCCAAATAGTTGGGCAAAATGTAGATCTTGGACATATTTTGCGTGAACGCCGTTCCTTTGAAGTAGCCGAAAATAATTGGGAAACGGTTGAGGTGGTGATTGTCGGCGGAGGAATCGCCGGTTTGACGGCCGCCTGGAGATTTAGAAAAGAGAATTTTAATAATTTTGTCCTGCTCGAACTCGAAAAAGAGGTGGGCGGAACCGCTCGGAGCGGGAAAAACGATTTCATTTCATATCCCTGGGCGGCGCATTATTTACCCGTTCCGTTCCAAGAAAATAAAGAACTGATCGGACTTTTGGACGAAATGAAGCTCATCGAAGGACGAGACAAAGTAGGCGAAATCATTGTCCCCGAACAATTTCTCTGTCGCGAACCCGAAGAGCGGGTTTTTTACAAAGGTCGCTGGTATGACGGCTTGTATCTGCATGCAGGTGCCAGCGAAGATGATAAACGACAGTTAGCCGAGTTTCAAAAACTGGTTGATTTTTATGTCAACTGGCGGGATAAATCAAGCAGACGGGCGTTTGTCGTGCCGAGCGCTAATTGTTCGACCGAGGCTGAGATCCTCGCGCTCGACAAAATCACTTTCGCCGAATTTCTCCGCCGGAAAGGTTTTACCTCCGAACGGCTTTTTTGGTACTGCGATTATGCCACGCGGGACGATTACGGCTTAAAAATGGAACAAACCTCAGCCTGGGCAGGAATGTTCTATTTTTGTTCACGGGTTCGCCAAAGCGGCGAGGAATCACAACCTTTTATTACCTTCTCCGAAGGCAACGGCAAATTTTCGAGTCATCTGCGCGATTCCGTCAACGACCGGATCCGGACTGATCATGCGGTGGTCCGAATTTCTCCGAGCGATCAGGGAGTAGATGTCATTTGTCTGAGCGATAATCAAATCAAAGGCTTTCATGCCAAAAAAGTCATCTTTGCCTCGCCGATTTTTACGGCTAAATATTTAATCGAAAATTTTACCGAAAGTTACACCGACGAATTTCAGCATAACGCCTGGTTTGTGGCAAATTTAACCCTCAAAGATCGCCCGAAATCGAAATTTGCCAAAGATTTTCCGCTCTCATGGGACAATGTTTTGTATGATAGCCCGAGTTTGGGTTATGTTTGTGCAACTCATCAAAAAGGGATGGATTACGGGCAGACGGTTTTTACTTATTATTACCCGATGTGCGCCGAAGAAAATGCCCGTGCCAAACTTTTCGGCTTAAACTGGCAGGAATTGGCGGATATAGTTTTGACCGATATGTCGTTTGCACACAAAGATATTCGTGACTTGACGACCCGGATAGACATTATGCGTTGGGGACACGCGATGATTTCGCCGCGTCCAAATTTTATCTGGTCAGGCGTGCGCGAAAAGGCGCAGCAACCATTTAGAAACATCTATTTTGCCCATTCGGATCTCAGCGGAATCGCCCTTTTTGAGGAAGCGTTTGACCATGGATTGCGCGTGGTGAGGGAGATTTTAGGAAGTAAAAAGTGATAAGTGATAGGGAGTAGGCGATAAATTTGAATGGATGATTTTTTAATCACAATTCAAAACCTTATCACCCATTACCTATCACTCATCACTATTTTTGTTTGGAAATTTTGGCGTTTTATTCCATCCCGGCCCAATCATCGGCGGCGGATTGATGTGATTCGTATGAATCCGCATAAACTTCGGCCGCGTCATAGTCGCCGTGTTCAGCATAATCAACTGAAGTATCATAAGCAATATCGGCCTGATCCTGGTAATAATCGGCGTAGTCGGCATTATATTGGGCATTGTCAGCCTCATCTTGGGCAGTCACCGAGGTTTCGACCGGTTGAACATCAAACGACGTATCGGTATAGAGATAATCACTAGCGGTGGTGCCATCATTGGTGCCGAAGTCTGCTGAGTAAGGAGTGCTCGAAACTTCATAACCATTATCGAACGACATGGGCATTCCGGCGGGTTCCGTGTGAGATGATTGAAAATCGTTGCCGAACATTTCGCCGCCGGCATTAAAATCTGAATTTCCAATTTCATTACCGGAATTGGGCTGGGTAAAGCTGAAATCATTTTGATCTGCATTATCGTGGGCTCCATCAGTCGAAACCGGGGCCATTTCGTCAGGGATTTCAATATCAAACACGGCTTCAAAAACTTCTTCCATGAGCGATTCGTCTTCGACCTTAAAAGTGCCGTCTTCGTTCGAAATTACTTCATAAACTGTTTCGGTTCCATCCGGCGCGGTTTCGGTCACGGTCATATGTGAATCAATTTGAGTCGGGTCGTCCGGCGAGGCGGTCGTCGTAATTTCTGCGACGACTTCGGTTCCGTCAGCGGTTGTTTGTGAAAAAACAGAATCTATTTCAGAAACGAATTCTCGTCCGCCTTCTGTAGTTTCGGTTGTGTATGTAGTTGCATTGATGTTCATAATTTATAATCCTCAATAATTGCGATTCTTTCATTAACAAAAGTGGCTTTAATCTCCCTCTCGCCTACATATGCGTCAGGATTCAAAAAAGTCAGCCAAATTTTTTGAAATAGTTTTCGGGTATTGAAAATCCGGAGATGGATTTGAAATTTAGACTTGAATAGTAAAAGATAAAAACAACTTTTCATCTTGGCGACTTTGCGCTAAATTTGTTTTGAAAAATGGATATCGCACCGGAAAATTCAAAATGGCTTTTTTCTCCAAGCATTGACCTGAGTGTTTTTCTGGGCAGTGCGGCGGCGGCAGTTCTGTTGTTGTTAATCGGAGCAAATACGGGGCTTTTGCAGAATGATTCGCCGGATTGGACCTGGATCACAACTATCTTGATGATTGACATTGCCCATGTTTGGGCGACCAGTTTCCGCGTCTATTTCGATATTGAGGAGCTAAAAAGGCGGATTTGGCTTTATACGCTGGTGCCGGTTTCGGGGTATTTGGTGGGAGTTGCGCTTTATTCCGAATCTGCCCTTACCTTTTGGCGCGTTTTGGCTTATATCGCGGTCTTTCATTTTGTTCGGCAGCAATACGGCTGGGTTGCGCTTTATCGGGCTAAGGCAAAAGAGACCAGTCGTTTAACCTGGTGGATTGATGCCGTTACGGTTTATTTGGCAACCGTCTATCCGTTGGCTTTTTGGATGACGAGTCTGCCGCGAAATTTTGAATGGTTTGTTCAAAACGACTTTCTGAATTTGCCTCAATTGGTCGAAACAGTTCTCTTTCCGATTTATCTGCTGGTACTCGCGACGTATATTATCAAAACGCTTTATCTCTATTTTTCGCAAGGCTTTCTGAATCCGGGCAAAGATATAGTGGTGGTCACGACCGCCATCTGTTGGTATCTCGGCATCGTCTTTTATAATTCGGATTATGCTTTTACGGTGACCAATGTCATCATCCACGGAGTTCCGTATTTTGCGATTGTATATTTTTATGCCAAGGCGCGGCGCGAAACGGCATCAAATTTTTATCGCTTTTTATCGTCAAATTGGTTAATATTCTTAGTAACCCTCTGGGCTCTGGCTTATTTGGAAGAACTTTTTTGGCATCGCGGCGTCTGGCACGAAAGGCTTTGGATGTTTGGTCCGGAGTGGGAGTGGTCACGGGACTTGAGAACTTGGCTTATTCCGCTTTTAGCCCTGCCGCAATTGACCCATTACGTTTTGGACGGCTTCGTTTGGCGGCGCAAGACAATGGGTGAGATTCGGCTGATAAATTAAGATGAAACGAATTTGGCTGACAATTTTTATTATCATGTTCGGTTTTTCGGCCTGCAGTAATAGCGGTTCGTCAAATTCGAGCGTGCTGAATATTTTTAGTGATGATACTGAGAAAGTCATCGAATTAGTCAAAGAGGCAAACCGTGATCTTGATAAAGTAAAGATTTTATATGTTGAAAATCGGAATCGGACTGACGAACTCAAAGCGGCGCTCGGTAGCAAAGATGTCGAAAAAGTCCGAAAGATAGCCGACGAACTTTTTAACAAGATCAAAGAAGGGTTAGCGGCCGGAGAGATTGCTCATAGTAACATCGAAAAGGCCGAACGGATGGATATTAATGAGGATTACAAAGAATACCTGCGCCTCAAAAAAGAATCTCTGCGAAATCTTCTTGATGCTTTTGAGTCTCGAAAGCAGGTAGCTCAAACTCTGCGCGAAGGTTACGGAAGCAAAGACCCCAAAGAGATTGAAAAAATTTTTAAGGAGCAGGAAGAAAAGTTTAAGGAGCTTAAAATGGAGGGCATAAAATTGAGCCAGGATGCCAATCAACTGGCCAGAGAAGCGGCCAAAAAGAAAAGCTAGCCTTTTTGGGGATCAAGGTTGACAATGACTCGTCATCATATCAAAGAATACCTTTCGTATTTACAGGTCGAAAAAGGACTTTCAAAAAATTCATTTGAGAGCTACCGGCGAGACCTGCAAAAACTCGCTGACTGGGCGGAAAAGAACGATTTCGATATTGTTACCCTCAATCGCCGAGACCTGCGCGAATTTCTGATTGATCTGGCGGCGGCCAAACTCTCGCCAACCTCGGTTAACCGGCTCATTTCGGCGATGCGCGGGTTTTACAAATTTCTGATGTTTGACCGGCACATTACCAAAAATCCGGCCGAAGACTTGCAATCACAACAAACTACCTCTTACCTGCCCAAATTTTTGAATCAAAGCGACATCGAACAATTGCTGCTGGCGCCGGATGTCTCCGGTGAAAGAGGTTTGCGGGATCGTGCTATTTTGGAAACGATGTATGCTTGTGGATTGCGAGTTTCGGAGGTTTGTTCCCTGCAAATTGCGGATGTCGAATTAGATTCCGGAATTTTGACCTGCAAGGGAAAGGGAAGTAAAACGCGGAAAGTCCCGATGGGCAGAAGTGCGGTTGAATGGCTCAAAAGTTATTTGGTTTTGCGCCGAAAAAAAGAGAACTTTGAAGTGCAGAATCTGTTTGTCTCGAAAAACGGCCGACCAATCTCCCGGCAGGACGTTTTTATGCTGGTCAAAGAATACGGTACCAAAATCGGACACTCCGATATTTCACCCCACACGCTTCGCCATACCTTTGCCACCCATCTCGTTCAAAATTCAGCCGATATTCGTTCCGTTCAGCAAATGCTCGGACATGCCGACATTTCTACCACTCAGATTTATACCCATATCACCGATCAGCATCTGCGAAAAACTTACGAAAAATTTCATCCGCGGGCAAAGTAGGGATGTCATACAAGGTGTTATCAAGTTACCCCAATCGCCCACAGTAAACTCAAGCAAAAATTAAGCGAA
>JANOEF010000856.1:0-6907 GCA_031413075.1 Acidobacteriota bacterium
TTTACCGACTCCGCGATAACCCGCCAGGGCTTTGGCAAACCCGCTTTGCGACTCAACTTCGATGACTCTATCCAGCCATTTTGCCATCAAATCGGCGGTAAAATCAGTAAAATGATAAACTGCCAGCGTTTGCGCCGGGTCGGCAGTAAAATCCGACAAACTTTTATATGAACGAATTTCGACTAAATCTTTAACTTTTTCCTGGATGCGTCTCATCTTTTTTTGAACAATGCGGAAGGCAATTTGAAGGAGTGTTGCTAGAGAAATGTAGCTCCGAACCTGATTCGGGCAATTAATACTTTAGCAGTTTTTTCCGAATTATTAAATAGTTTTCTCAAAAAATAATTTTTTGGAACTTGAAACCGTGAAATATTTTCTGAAAGGCCAATCAGTTGGTCTGATCTAAATATCAATTATGACAACTCCAAACCAGCCAAATTTCATTTTTATTTTCTCCGGCGCCAGCCTGCGTTTTTTTCAAATATTTAGGTTCTTGGAACATCCGCCGCCGAAACTATAAAGAATAAAAGGAATTTTTACGCATTTTGAGCGGTATTGTCTTGACATTCAAGCACTTCGGCGTGTAAATTCTAGTTTTAATCTGATCGAGCAAACGCCAGTAGGAAGTGATTATCAAACAAATGCCGTGTCTCTAATTTCTCGAAATTTTCTCTGCCGAAAAACCCAGCAGATAATTCGACCATTTCTGACGTTTGCCTGACGGATTGAATCAAACTTATTTTTAAAACAAGTAGCTACTATTTAACAAGGATTTAACAGTATTTCATGCCAAACGATATTAAAGAGACTGAAGAAGGCGCAACCGCAACGGCTTCAGTTATGGATTCAACCAATTTAGACAAATCTGTCGAAGTGACGGATGATGAGCAAAGTTCAACCGAAATGGACTTTGGGGCGATTTTAGAGCAATTTGAACAAGAACAAACCCTATTTAGTTCGGGTGAAATGGTTTTGGGCAAAGTGGTCGGCGTTTCTGAACGCGGGGTTTTAGTTGATTTCGGCTACAAATCCGAAGGCGTCGTCGGACTCGAAGAATTTACCGGACCAGACGGCGAAACTACCGTCAAAGTCGGCGATGAACTCGAAGTCATCATCCGCAGTATGGACTCGGGTGATAAGCCGCCCATGCTTTCTTACTTAGATGCCATTCGATTGCGCTCCTGGGCAGAAATCGAAAACGCCTTCAAAGAAGAAACTCCGATTACCGGAAAAGTAATTGGCAAGACCAAAGGCGGATTGAGAGTTGACCTCCATGGGGTTGAAGCATTTTTGCCCGGTTCGCAGGTTGATTCACGACCGCTACGCAATCTTGATCATTTTGTCGGACAAGACATTGAAGCCAAAATCATCAAATTCAGCCGTAAGCGTAACAACATTGTCCTGTCGCGGAAAGTATTAACCGATGAAGTCGTCAATGCTCAGAAAGCCGAAACCTTGGAAAACCTCGAAGAAGGCTACATCGTTGAAGGTAATATCAAGAGTATGACCGAATACGGTGCTTTTGTTGACCTCGGCGGAATTGACGGCCTGCTGCATGTGACTGATATGTCATGGGGCAGATTGCAAAATCCGAACCAACTTTTCAAAGTCGGAGATTCGGTTCAAGCCAAAGTATTGAAACTTGACCGCGTCAAAGAAAAAGTTTCACTGGGGTATAAGCAGCTTTTGCCGGATCCCTGGTCAACCGTCGGCGAGGTCTATCCGATTAGCTCAAAAATGAAGGGTAGAGTTTCGAGTGTGACCGATTACGGTGCATTTATTGAACTCGAACCCGGAGTCGAAGGATTGGTTCACGTTTCGGAAATGTCATGGTCAAAACGGGCTAAACATCCGAAAAATCTGGTTGATATTGGCGACGAAGTTGATGTTTTGGTATTGGGAATTGATACCCACGATCGGCGGATCAGTTTGGGGATGAAACAATTAACCCCGAACCCCTGGGAAACTATTCGAGAACGATTCCAAGTCGGCTCAAAAGTTCAAGGGAAAGTTCGCAATATTACTGATTTCGGTGCATTTATTGAGGTCGAAGACGGGGTTGACGGACTCGTCCACGTTTCTGACATTTCCTGGTCAAAGAAAATTAAACATCCGAAAGATGCTTTAAAGCGTGGTCAGGATGTCGAGGCTGTCATCACCAGTATTGATACCGAAGGCCGCCGCTTATCACTTTCGATTAAAGAGCTTGCCCCGAGCGCCTGGGATGCATTTGTGGCTACCCACAAAGCCGGAAGCATTATTAAAGGCAAGGTTTCACGATTTGCTAATTTTGGCGTGTTTGTGGATTTGGGTGACGAAATAGAAGGTCTGTGTCACATTTCTGAGTTGGCCGATGAAAGAGTTGAACGCCCGGAACAAGTAGTTCAGATGGGTCAAGAATTAGAATTCAAGATCCTCAGAATCGAAAATGATGTCCAAAAAATCGGTCTCTCTGCCCGTGCTGTCGGCAAAGAAGATGAACCTGAGTTTGATTCAAAGGTTTATTCAACCGAGGCTAAAGGCGGGATGGCTTCCCTGGCAGAACTTGCCAATCTTAAATTTGGCAGAGAACCTGAACCTGCCAAGTCGGAAGAAGTAAAAGAAGAGCCACAGCCGGCCGCAGCAGAAACGTCAAATACTGAAGAAGTAACGGAAGAAAAGACAGAGGCCGTCATCGAAGAGGTGACTGAAGTTAAAACCGAAGAAGCGGCTGAAGTTAAAGCCGAAGAAGTGGCTGAAACCTCTGAGGAACCTGCCGTTGAAGAAGCTTCGGTGGAAACAGCAGAAACCGCTGAAGCAGGAGTCGAATTGAGTTCTGAGGAGTCGGAAAGCGAAAAAGAATAAAAATCAGGTTGTGAGATCTTTAAGTTTAAAAGTAGGCGAATTTATCGGTTGACCAAAATATTCAGTTTATTCGCTTAAACTTTTCAACCTGATTTCTTAACTAAATAATTTTAGTTTTTTAATAAAATTTGGGGTCCAGTGAGGTTAATTAAATGACAAAAGCAGATTTAGTAGAACAAGTAGCCAGCGAAGCTGAAATGACAAAAAAAGATGCGGAACAATTAGTTGAAATCGTTTTTGAAAGCATTGTCGGCGCATTGAATAAAGGTGAGAAAATTGAATTACGTGGATTCGGCAGTTTCCGTGTGCGCCAACGTGACGCCCGCAAAGGACGCAATCCGAAAACCGGAACAGCCGTTGATATCCCTGCCAAAAGAGTGGCTTATTTCAAACCCGGAAAAGAGTTGAAAGAAGTCATTAACAAAAGCAAATAGTCGCGGAGAGGCTATCGTTTAACTCTTTACTCTTGTATGGACGTATTATGGAGTCCTTGGCGATATGACTATATCAAATCCGGCGCTGTAAAAGACGCTGACGAAAGTTTTGATTGTGTCTTTTGTTCGATCCTATCAAGCTCGGCCAGCGATGAAGAAAAATTTATTCTTCATCGGGCCGAGTTTAATTTTGTCATCCTCAATATTTATCCATATACCAGCGGACACTTGATGATTATTCCTTACGCTCACCTCGCCGATTTAGATCAAGCCGATAAACCGACCACTGACGAATTGATGGATTTAACCAAGCGTTGTCAAACGGCTCTGCGCCGGATTTACCAACCGAACGGCATTAACCTGGGGATGAATCTGGGCAAAGCGGCCGGTGCCGGAGTCGCCGATCATTTGCATCTGCACATCCTACCGCGTTGGATCGGTGATGCCAATTTTATGACTGCTATCGGTCAAACCCGGACTATTCCCGAAGAACTATCCACTACTTTTGAGAAATTCAAAGGCAAAATTTAGAAAATATTTTACCTCAAGTCACTTCCCCGCCTTCGCTTCAGCTTTCTGACCCGGTTGGTGCGAATGGTCAATTGCTTCATCCTCTATTTCCCCACCTTTACTGACCGGAATATCAGCCGGATTGGCATATTTGAAACCACGTTCTTCGCTGTCCATAACTTCGGACGGAACGATGATCTTAGAAGCCGAAACTGGCGGAGTATAACCCGGATAATCAATCCGGGAATGATAAATGGCGACCAGAGATTTAATCATTGACTCTCGGATAATGGTCAGTTCACGCAAGGTTAGATCGCATTCATCGAGTTGGTCGTCACTCAGAATTGCATCAATAATTTTGGTCACGATAAATCGAATATTTTCCGGTGTCGGCTCTTGCAGAGACCTCGCCCCGGCTTCACAGCTATCAGCGATCATCATAATGGCCGCTTCTTTAAACTGTGGTTTCGGCCCCGGATAGCGAAAGTCCTGATCGTCAATTTCTATCTCGTCTGGGGCTTCGGTTTGAGCTTTACGGAGAAAATAATGCAAAGTGCGCGTTCCGTGATGCTGCGGGATAAAGTCAATTATTCGTTGCGGCAACCCCATTTCTTTGGCCAGTTTAATGCCGTAGGTGACGTGGCTAATGATAATTTTCGCCGATTGAACAGGCTTTAATTTGTCGTGCGGATTTTTTCCGAGTTGATTTTCGACAAAATGTTCAGGAGCCGCCAGTTTGCCAATGTCATGATAGAGCGCGCCGATGCGAGCCAGTAATCCGTTGGCTTCAACCGCCAGACAGGCTTGTTCGGAAAGTTGACCGACGGCATGACTGTGCTGGTTCGTCCCCGGCGCACGCAGGGCAAGCTGTCCCAAGACGGGTAAATCCGCATTTGAAAGTTCAAGCAATTTTACATCAGTCAAGATTCCGAAGAGCGATTCACAGAACGGCAGAAAAACCGCAGTCACTGCCGATGTCACTATTCCGCCGATCAATCCGCAACCGACAGCCAGCAAAATTGTATTCAAAATAAAAGGCTGCTGGGTGTATGAAATCAGCGCGAGGGCAACCAGCACATTGGCTAATCCGACCAAAATTCCGGCAATAGTCACAGATTGACGGGTGCGGTAGCGCCCGATGCCATAAACTGCCACGGCCGATGAAAGTACGCTGTAAAAAACAAACTCTAACCCTTTGGGTGAAATAAATCCGGCCAGCAACGAGACAAACATTCCGGCAAAAAGTGCCACCCGACGATCAACCAGCAGCGTAATCAATAAACTGGTAAAGGCAAACGGAATCGCAAAACTCCAGAGCGAGACATCCACAAACGGCGGGTTTATGTTTTGGGCGGCGGTAAATTCTGCCAGCCGAAAACAGACACTAAAAAGAATCGTTTGAACAATTACCACAAAACCAAAAAGCGCGAAAGTTTTTTCCGGCGAGAGCGAGAGCCGGATAACTGCACCACGATGTTCAATAAATTTCCAGGCAATCCAGTAGAGCGCGGTAATCAAAAACAATAACCCGATAAACCGATTTAACTGTCGGGACGAAGAAGTGTAGTTGCGAATAGCCGAAATTTGAGCCAAAACGGTCGGCGTCACTGTATCGCCCTGCCGCGCCACGACCTGTCCGCGTTTGAGTGTAATCGAAACCGGCTGAATACTCTTCTCCGACATTTGTCTGGCACTTTCGGTGGCGGCGCTGTCATAAATGACACTTGGCTGGATAAATTGTTCGAGCCCCTTGAAAAAAGCGTCCGCTTCTTTCGGCGTCAGGGTTTTTATTTCGTCTATCCGGACTTTGAGCCGGGTCCGGGCGATAGAGAGCGCGGTCATGGTGCTTTCGGGAAGCGAAGCCACCGATTGCTGATTAGGCTTTAAACGATCAATCAGGGTAATTTCGTTTTGAAAATATTGACGGTCGGAATCATTGTAAATCGAACCCTGGGCGGCTTCGCGTAATTCACGCTCTACCGCTTCAATTTCTTTATCGGTGAAAAGTCGGGCAGAAAGAATTTTACCGACCTCCGATCCGCCGCCGCCCGTCCAATGAATCTCAGATTTTTCATCCGCTTTGACATTGGCTTTGGCGTTAGTATTCGCCCCTCCACCGTGTTTGACCAGCTTTTCCCAGGAAATACGAAAACTTTGGATGACTTGCTCGGAACGATTTGATTCAAAGGTAAAAATAGGACGAATCGCCTCGCGGGCGGATTGGCTCAAAATCTGAGTTTCTTCGGTATTGATGGCAAAAATGTCGGACGGAGAAATAATGCTCTGCCGCAAGATTTCGCCTTCTTTATACTGTTCGCCATAGCTCTGCCAAAACGGATTGTAAATCAGAATCGTGGTTAACAAAGACAAAACGGCAAACCCTAGCCAAAATTTTTGGTCCCGCGTAAATCTGTCGGAAAGACGGGCCAGGTAGTCAGCAATCTTTTTGCGTTCTTTGGCAAAGGGCGGGGCTAAATTGGGAAGACGTTTACTCATGCGGATTTTAGATTTTAGATTTTAATTTTTAGATTACTATCAATAAAAACCCTTTGCCTATGAATTTACAGCCGCAAACTCATTCAGATTTCTCGACAACATTTCTCCAATTTTCTCAAATAATGGACTCAAACTTTTAGATTGAATGGCTGAAATTGCCACGCATTCACTACCTTTGTCAAGCGAAATTTGCCGAATCAGTGCTTCGATCGAAATTTCGTCAACCAAATCCGCTTTATTTAAAACAATTAGACGCGGAATTTCATTTAACTTTAAGTCACTTAAAATTTTCTCTACCGATTCAATATGCGCTAAACCTTGCTGGCTGGCCGCATCAACAATATGAATCAACAAATTACTGTCGCTGATTTCTTCGAGCGTCGCCCGAAAAGCAGCCACCAATGCCACAGGTAAATCACGGATAAATCCGACCGTATCATTGATAATAACTTCCTGTTCAATCGGCAGCCGGAGCCGGCGCGAAGTCGGATCCAAGGTGGCAAACATTTTCTTTTCGGCATACACTTTACTGTCAGTCAGAGTATTGAGTAAAGTTGATTTACCGGCGTTGGTATAACCGACTAACGAAATTATCGGGACTTGTTTCTGCACCCGATGCTTGC